>DASQGM010000402.1:0-14964 GCA_035632615.1 bacterium
GTGGGCAACCTCCGCCGCCGCGACGTGAAACCGGTGGTGCAGGCGGTCCAGCAGCGAACGCACAATCCGTCGCTTGTCCTTGATGCTCTGCGTCCCGGGAAGGCTGCACTCGACATGCAGCACGCCGACGACCATCAGCGCCAGCCCCCTTGGGGGGACCAGGTCAGGCGGGTTTCGCCTCCATGGCGAATACTTCGATGACGTCCTTTTCCTTGACGTCGCCGAACCGCTCGAGGCCGATGCCGCATTCGAAGTCGGCAGTGACCTCGCGCACGTCTTCCTTGAACCGCCGCAGGGAGCCGATCACGCCCTCGTGCACCACGGCGCCGTCGCGGATCACGCGCGCCTTCGCGCCGCGCGTGATCCGTCCGGACGTGACGTACGATCCTGCGATCACGCCGACGCGGCTGATCGAGAACACGCGCCGCACCTCGGCGCGGCCGATCACGACCTCGACCTCCTCCGGCGTGATCAGGCCGCTTGCGAGCTTCTTCACATCGTCGAGCACCTCGTAGATCACCCGGTACAGGCGGACGTCGGCCCCCTCGGTCTCGGCGAGGCGCCGCACCGCGGGCTCCGGGCGCACGTTGAACCCGATCACCGTCGCGTGGCTGGCCGCCGCCAGCATGACGTCGGACTCAGTGACGTTCCCGACCGCGGCGTGAAGGATCGTGATCACGACCTCGCGTGTGGTCACGCGCTCGAGCGCCCCCACGAGCGCCTCCACGGACCCCTGCACGTCGCCCTTGATGATCAGGCGGAGCTCTTTCCGCTCGGTGGCGGTGCCGGTCTCCTTGGAGATCTCCTCGACGCTGAGCTGCCGGATGCGCACCTGCTCCGTCGCCCGGCGGCGCTCGCGGCGCTCCTCGGCCACGGCCTTCGCGATCCGCTCGTTCGTGACCACCTCGAGGAGGTCGCCGGCCGCCGGCACCTCGCTCAGCCCCGTGATCTCGACCGGCACGCTCGGCCCGGCCTCGGTGCGGCGGGCGCCGGCGTCGTCGGTCATCGCCCGGACGCGCCCGTACGTCTCGCCGACCACCACGGCGTCGCCGCTGTGCAACGTGCCGTCCTGCACGAGCACCGTGGCCACCGGCCCGCGCCCCTTGTCCAACCGCGCTTCGATCACGGTGCCCCGCGCCTGCCGATCCGGGGTGGCCCGGAAGTCGCGCAGTTCCGCCACGAGCAGGACCATCTCCAGCAGGGTGTCGATGCCCGTGCCCTGGCGCGCCGACACCGGGACCGTGATCGTGTCGCCGCCCCAGTCCTCCGGTACGAGGCCGAGGTCGGAAAGGCCCTGCTTCACGCGGTCCGGGTTGACCTGGGGCAGATCGATCTTGTTGATCGCCACGATGATCGGCACCCGGGCCGCCTTCGCGTGGTTGATCGCCTCGATGGTCTGCGGCATCACGCCGTCGTCGGCCGCAACCACCAGCACTGCGATGTCGGTCACCTGCGCGCCCCGCGCGCGGAGCGCGGTAAACGCCTCGTGGCCGGGCGTGTCCAGGAACGTGATCTGCTTGCCGTTTACGTGGACGGTGTAAGCACCGATGTGCTGCGTGATGCCGCCGAACTCCTGCGCGGCGACCGAGGTCTTGCGGATCGCGTCGAGCAGGCTCGTCTTGCCGTGATCGACGTGCCCCATCACGGTCACGACCGGCGGCCGGGGGTCGCGGCCCTTCTCCTGCGGCGAGGTCTCCGGCACCTCGAGCGTCGCCGCCACTTCCTGGACCTGCGCGACCTCGGGCGCCTTCACCGCAAAGTTGAACGCCGTCACGACCTTGCCCGCCACTTCGAGCGGGATCATGTGGTTGACGCCGGCCATGACGCCGGCCTCGACCAGCCGTTTCACGAGCTCGTTCACGCTGACGCCCATCCGCGCGGCCAGCTCGCCGACCTGAATCGGCCCGTCCAGCTCGAGATACCGCACCGGAGCCGGGGCCGAGGGCTGCGGCGTCGCCGTCGGTGCGGGCTGCGGACGAGGCGCCTCTACCGGCTTCGGGGGTTCGACGGGCTTCGCCGTTTCGACCGTCGGCAGCGGTGCCGGGGCTTCCGGCATCGGCCGCGGAGCGGCTTCCGCCGTCCCGGAGACGTAGCGCGGGGCCTTGCGAACGTCCGCGAACCGCACGGTCGGCTTGTCCTTCACCGGCGCCGCCGGCGACGCGGACGCGGCCTGCGCGGCGGCTGGCGCGTGCGCGGCCGCCCGATCCTTGCTGGGAAGACGCCCGTCGGCTGCGACCGGCTTCTTCACGTCCGGCCTCTTCGTGGTCGCGGCCGGCCGGTCGTCGGGGCGCACCGGCGCCTTGGCGGCCGGCTTTGCGGTTCCGGCGTCCGCAGGCAGCTCTGGCGCCTCCGGCGCCGGCGGCGGGGTCTCGACCCGCTGCGCCCGGATCACGCGAACGCCCTTGATCTCCGAGCCGTACTTCTGCTGGAGAAACGCGCTCTGCTTGATCTTCTCTTCGTCGATGGGCTTCGCCGGACCCCGGGGCACCTCGGGCGCCGCCGCGGAGACGGGCGAACCGGCTGGCGACGGCGCGGCCGAAGACACCCCGCCCTTGCGCAGCCGGGCGACGGTGTCGTCCCCGAGCACGCTCATGTGGTTGCGGACTGGAACCTTCATGGCCTCCAGCCGCTCGATCAACTCTTTGCTGGTCAGCCCCAGCTCTCTGGCCAGCTCATGGACCTTCACGACGATCCCTCCGTTTCACGCCTGTTCAGACCTATCGGAGTGTGCGCCCCCGAGCGCGGCGTGCCCGTGGTGCCCGGCTCGGCGCGCCCGGCCTCCTGCACTTGTCGCAGCGAGACCCGGCGCACGACCGGGGCACGCGGCGCCTCGTCCCGAACCGCCGCCTCCCGCAGGGCGTCGAGCAACCCCTCGGGCAACGGCTGCTCCAGCACCCCGGCCAGGCGGCCGCCGCGCACCGCCCGCTCCACACAGTCGGCCTCCGGGCATACATACGCGCCCCGCCCGGCCAGCCGCCCCGTGGCGTCCACGTGCACGTCCCCGGTGGGCGTCCGGACGACGCGCACCAGGTCGCGCTTGCCCCGAGTCCGGCCGCACGCCACGCACTGCCGTTGAGGAACCTTGCGCACCCTGGGCATCGCTACTCCGCCGCGGTCTTCTCCTCGACGCGCCCGGCGACCTCGTCCACGACGGCCGCCGCGGCAGGCTCCGCTCCGCCGACGCTCGCCTCTTCCGGAAGGGGTGCGGGTTCGCCCTCCGCGGGCAGCTGCACCGTCTCCTCCGCAGGGAGGTCGGCGAAGATCTTGCGGGCCTCCAACTCCTTGATCTGCGACTCGCTCTTGATATCGATCCGCCACCCGGTCAGCTTCGCCGCCAGGCGGGCGTTCTGCCCTTCCTTGCCGATCGCCAGCGAGAGCTGGTTGTCGGGCACGATGACGAGCGCCGTCTTCGTCTCCTCCGTCACCTCGACCCGGATTACCTTCGCCGGGCTGAGAGCGCTGGCCACGAACGTGACGGAGTCGGCCGCCCAGGGCACGATGTCGATCTTCTCGCCGCGCAGCTCGTCCACGATCGACTGAACGCGTGAGCCCTTGGGGCCGACGCACGACCCCACCGCGTCGACGTTCCGATCCCGCGACACCACGGCTACCTTGCTGCGGGCGCCGGCCTCACGGGCGATCGCCTTGATCTCCACGATGCCTTCGTAAATCTCCGGGACCTCCAGCTCGAATAGGCGCTTCAGCAAGCCGGGGTGCGTGCGGCTGACCACGATCTGCGGCCCCCGCGTCCCCTGCTTGACCTCGACGACGTACGCCTTCACCCGATCGTTCTGACGGTACCCCTCGCGCGGCACCTGCTCAGTCGGCGGCAACACCGCTTCGATGCGTCCCAGGTCCATGTAGACGTTCCGCCGCTCGACCCGCTGCACCGTTCCGGTTACGATGTCGCCCTCGCGGTCACGGAACTCCTTGTACACCATGTCGCGCTCGGCCTCGCGGATCCGCTGCACGATCACCTGCTTCGCGGTCTGCGCGGCGATGCGCCCGAAGTCCTTCGGCGTCACCTCAACCTCGACGATGTCGCCGACCCGGCTCTCCGGGTCCCACGTCTGCGCCTCGGCCAGCGGGACCTCGGTGTTCGGATCCGTCACCGTCTCGACGATCGTCCGGACGCTGTAGACGTGCTGTTCGCCAGTCGTCCGGTCCACCTCGACGCGGATGTTCTGGGCGGCGGCACCGAAGTTCTTCTTGTAGGCGGACAGCAGCGCCGCCTCGATGGCCTCGACGAGCACATCGGTGCCGAGCCCTTTCTCCTCTTCAAGTTGCTTGATCGCTTTGATGAGCTCCGTGTTGTTCACTCCGGCGTCACCCCCAGCATCCCCCCGGCGGCCGCCACGACCCGCGGGCGCCCCACCCTCCAACCGGTTTCGCGAGGCGGCCCACCCGCCTCGTCTATGACCGCCTCAGGTCCTGCCGCAACTCCTCCATGTGGACGACGAGCCGTGCCTGCGCGATCTCGGCCGTTCCGAAGCGGACCTCGCGCCCGTCGTCGAGCCGCACGGCCACGCGGCCGTCCACCAACCCGAGCAACCGGCCCCGAAACCGCCGCTGTCCGTCGACCGGCGCGTACGCCGTAACCGAGACGTTGCGCCCGGAGAACCGCACGAAGTCTTCCGGCTTCCGCAGCGGCCGGTCGAGCCCCGGCGAGGACACCTCCAACGTGTACGCCCCCAACGGGAGATCGTACAGGTCCAGTTCCCGGCTCAGCGCCTCGCTCAGGCGGGCGCAGTCCTCAACGCCGACCCCGCCGTCCCGGTCCACCAACACCTGCAGCACCTGATGGCGTCCCGCGCCGTGCAACTCGACGTCCACGATCTCCAGACCCATCCGGGCCCCGATCGGCGCAGCCAGCGCCACCACCTGCCCGGCGACGTCCTGCCGTCTCATCGACTCCCCTTCACACACATGCGCCCCAGCCTTCGGCGCCTCCTGAAGAAGCGAAAGAGTGGGTTGCATACGACCCACTCCCCCGAACGCGCCAAGATTGGGGCACCGTCTTGCGCTAGCGCCGCTAGTGACTCGTTTGTGAGTATAACATAGCGCTTGCTCCACTGACAAGGACCGGACCCGCCGGGGGATCACGCAGCGGGATCGGGCCGGCCGCGCCGGCAGGCGCCGGTCCCGCCCCGGCGAACCCCCTCAACGCGGTCGCGACCACGACCGGCCGCCGGGGAGAAGGTGCTGGCGATGGGCCGGAATCTGTCCGGACAGCCGCGGCGCGCCGGGCGGGCCGCGGTGACCGCAGTCTGCGGGTTGCTCGCCCTGGGGTGCGCGACGGCGGGCGCCGTGATCGAAGGCACCGGGGGCATCGTCGAACAGGCCCGCGCCATGCCGTACTTCACCGCCGTTCATGTCGCGGGCGCCTACGATGTCCGTGTGGTTGCCGGCGCCACGCCCGACGTGACGATTCACGCCGACGCGAGCCTGCTGCCCTACATCGAGACCTCCGTCAAGGGAGACACCCTGTCCATCGGGACCAAACGCGGCGCGGTGCTCCACCCCACCAGCACTCCCCGCCTCGATGTCTTCACGCGGGACGTGAACGCGATTGCGGTTGCGGGCACTGCCGATCTCGTCGCCGAACACCTCGCCGGCGACAGCCTAGTGGTGCAGATCACCGGCAACGGGCGCGGCGCGCTCTCCGGCGCGATCCGCACCCTCCGTATCCAAGTGAGCGGCACGGCCGCCGTGGACGCCCGAGACCTCACGGCCGACGCGGCGGACGTGGCGATCAGCGGGGTCGGCGACGTCACCCTGACCGCCCGGGACCGCCTCACCGTCGACCTGTCGGGCACGGGGCGGGTGCGGTACGCGGGCCGTCCCGCGCACATCACGGAGCGCGTGAGCGGAAACGGTCAGGTCCTGCCGTTCCAGTAACGGCGCGGGCATTCTCTACCGCGACAGAGAGGTGTTGCGTGTCCGTGGCGGCGCGGTCCTACGGATACAACCGGTTGATCAGCCTCGGGAAGGGGATCGTCTCCCGCACGTGCTCGAGCCCGCAGATCCAGGTCACGGTCCGTTCGATCCCGATCCCGAATCCGCTGTGGGGCACCGAGCCGTAGCGCCGGACGTCCAAGTACCATTGGTACTCCTCGCGCGGCAGCTTCATCTCGTCCAGGCGCCGCGCGAGCAGCGCGTGGTCGTGAATGCGCTCGCCTCCGCCGACGATCTCGCCGTACCCTTCGGGGGCCAGTAGATCGGCGCCCAGCACGACCTCGGGGCGCTGCGGGTCGGGCTGCATGTAGAACGCCTTGCACTGAGCCGGGTAGCGGTGCACGAACACCGGCCGGTCGAACTGCCGGCTCAGCACTGTCTCCTCGTCACCCCCGAAGTCCTCGCCCCACGTGATCGCCGCGCCCTGCGCGCGCAGCCGCTCCACGGCCTCGTCGTAGGTGATGCGCGGAAACGGCGGCCGCACGGACTCCAGCGCGGCGGGATCGCGCTGCACGAGCTCCAACTCCCGGCGGCGCCGCTCCAGCACGCGCCGCACGACCGCGGTGACCAATCCTTCCGCCAGGTCCATGTAGCCGTCGAGGTCGAGGTACGCGGCCTCCGGCTCCAGCATCCAGAACTCCGTCAGGTGGCGGCGCGTCTTTGACTTCTCGGCGCGAAACGTCGGGCCGAAGCAGTAGACGCGCCCGAACGCCGCGGCCGTGGCCTCGTTGTACAACTGGCCGCTCTGGGTGAGATAGGCGCGCCGCTCGAAGTACGGCGTCTCGAACAGCGTCGTCGTGCCCTCGCACGCGGACGGCGTAAGAATCGGTGTGTCCATCCGGAGATAACCGAGGCCGTCGAGATGGTCGCACATCGCCCGCTCGACCTCGGCCCGGATGCGCATGATCGCCCATTGGCGCTGGCTGCGGAGCCAGAGGTGCCGGTGGTCCATCAAGAACTCCACGCCGTGCTCCTTCGGCGTGATCGGGTACGGCTCTGCGATCTGCACCACCCGAAGCCGTCGAAGCGCCATCTCGTACCCGCCCGGCGCCCGCTTGTCCTCGCGCACGAGCCCTTCCACGACGACGGCGGACTCCTGCGTCAGGGCACCCACGGCCTCGAACACCTCCGGGGGCAGCTCGGCCCGGACCGCGACGGTCTGCAGAATCCCGCTGCCGTCGCGCACGAGCAGGAAGCGCAACGCGCCGCTGCTGCGGAGGTTGTAGACCCACCCGCGAATCTCGACTTCCTCGCCCACGTGCTCGCCGATGTCCCCGATCGTGGTCCCGCCCATGCGTCCGCTCCCGTCCGTCACGAATGATTGCCCGCGGCGTCCACCGCGTGCTCGATCGTCGCCAGCTCCGGGCTGTCCGCCAACGGCGGAGATGCGTCCACCTGTCCCTCTCGGACGATCAGGACACGGTGCCGCCACGGCCCCGTGAAGGGGATCACGACGCCGGACACGCCGCCGAGCCGCTGCCCCGCCACGTCCAGCGCCTGTGTGCGCCAGATCGTCACGTCGACCAGGTGCTCGTTCATGCGGAGGTTCGCCAACAAGCGCGGGCCCCCGGGTTGCGGGGAGACCGTCGGGACGGCTCCGAGCACCTGCCACACGGCATCGAGGACCGGCGCCGCGGCGTCGGGCGGCAGGCGCACCGTCTTCCCGTGCACGACCGTGACCAGCGCGCTCGACGTGGTGAAGCCGCCCGATGTCTGCACGGGCTCGGTGACCGGATGCGGGGTCGGGGCGGGACCGCGCGCCAGCCGCGGGCGTCCCGCACACCCCGACGCCACGACGGTCGCCGCGAGCGCAAGCACGATCCCGCCCCACACACGCGCCGACACGATGCGATTGCGTGGGGATCCCGGGCGGTGCTTCAGAGGAGTCTGCGGACACACGTCCGGTGCCCGCCGAACCGTCATGGCTGACGGGTACGCCGGGTGCGCGCGCTTCTCCTCCGCCCGCGTGCGCGGTTGCGGCGGCGGGGCGGCGCATCGTACAATGCGCATATGGTGCCGCCGGAGCGGGTCGCCCTGATCTTCGATATGGACAACACGCTGATCGGCTCCCGGATCGATTTCGCGGGCATCCGGCGCAGCCTCATCACGCTGCTGCGCGCCGCGGGCGCCACGGACGACCCCGACGAGGCTCTGCTGCGGCGCGCGATCCCCGAGCTCGTGGCCTGCGGCAGCGCGCACGACGGCGAGCACGGCACCGTGGTCGCCCCCGAGATGTGGCGGATCATCGAGGCCCATGAACTCGCCGGACTGCGGAACGCCGCTGCCCTCGACGACGCCCCCGCGGTGCTCCGCACCCTGGCAGCCCGAGGCTATCGCATCGCGATTCTGACCAACAACGCGCGCGCCGCGGCGGCCGAAGCGATCCGCGCGGCCGACCTCGCGCACTGCGCGGAGACGCTCGTCGGCCGCGGCGACGTGGCGACGCTCAAGCCGGCCGGAGACGGCGTGCTCGAAGTGCTCCGGCGGCTCGGCGGGGTCGACCGCACCTACGTAATCGGGGATTCGTGGATCGACGGCGCCGCGGCCGCCGCGACCGGGGCGCGGTTCATCGCCTACCGGCGGCCACTCGAAGAGTTGCGTCAGCGCGGGGTGTCGCCGTGGCGGGCGATCCACCACCTCAGCGAGATGCTCGAGCTCAACCTGACGGACTGACGTCCACGGGCGCGTCGCCCGACCCCGATCGCGTCGCCCCCGTCCCGCCGCGCATCGTGCGCGCGTCCTGTCACCAGAGATGCTTGTACTTCGCCGCGAACCGCCGCTCGAGCGCCTCCTGATGGAGGTGGTACACCGGACAGTCGCGCATCGCGCACACGTGCAACGCGGTGTTGCAGTAGGCGTCCGACACGCGCCAGCACTCGTGGTTCATGAAATAGGCGGAACACACGCCCTTGCGCGTGTGGACCTGACGCGGGTCGACGCCGTTGAGCGCCACGTGTTCGGCGGCGGGCCGGCGCTCCCGCGGGGCGCGCCGTCGCGCCGCCGCCGCCGCCCCCTTCTTGGGCGATGTCCGCGGCCGGGCCTTTCGTGCCCGCGCCTTCGGCCGGGCTGACGCCGCGTCGGCGGCCCGATGAGCCTTGGGCGCCGGAGCGCTCTGCCGCGCAGTCGGCTCCGCGTGAGCGGCGCCCTCGCTCGGGGCCGCCGTCGGGGGCTCGGCGGTGTCCTCCAGACGCCGCGGCCCCCACCGCGGTCCTGCCTGGCCGGCGTCGCGGGCGTCGGGTCCCGCCGGTTCCCGGTGTTCGGGGGCGCGCGCCGCCTCGTCCCGCGCGCCGCCAGTCGTATCGGTCGCGGGTGTGGGTGCCGCGGTCGGCGCGCGGTCGTCCCTCCACCCCGCGCCGCCACCGGTCCCGTGCGGCGCGGGCGCCGACCCCACGCGGGGCGGGCCGACTTCCCGCACCTCCACGGCGAGCACCTCAGCGTCCAGCATCACCCGGTCGTCGACGTCGATCCCGGCGGCCGAAGGCACCGCGTCCTCCGCGGCCCGCTCACCGGCCTCCGCGACGGAGGCCTCCGTGGCGCCCTGCACGTCACTCCACTCGGCGCGGTGACGGGGTGCGTCCTGAGGCACCGCCGGGACGCTGCCGGCTCCCTGCGCCGGCTCGGGTGTCTCCGCCGGCGCTTCGCGCCCCTCGAGATCGGCCAGCTCGCGGGACGTCTCCTGGATGAGGAACCTAATCCCCCGCCGGAGCGCCTCGCGGTGCTTGCTCAAGCGCCATCACCTCCTTTGCGAGACTCATGTACTCCTGGGCCCCGCGCGAGGTGCGATTGTGCACAAACACCGGCACGCCGACCATGCTCGACTCGACGAGCTTGATGTTGTGGTGCACGACGCTCCTGAACATCTTGTCCCCGAAGTAATCCTTGATGCCCTGCAGGATCTCCTTGCTGATGCTGGTTCGGGCGTCGTACATCGTGGGGACGACCCCGGCGATTTCGATCTCGTGCCCGACCTCTTCCCGCACCACTTTGATCGTGCGGAGGAGCTGCCGCATCCCGAGCAGCGCGTAGTAGTGGGTCTGGATCGGAATGATCACCTCGCGACAGGCGACGAGGGCGTTGAGCGTCAGCAGCCCGAGGGACGGCGGCGTATCGATCAGCACGTAGTCGTATTGGTCGCGGATCGGTGCGATCTTCTTCCGGAGCATGTTCTCGCGGCCGATGCGTGCGGACAGCTCGAGTTCCGCCGCCGCCAGATCGATCGATGAGGGGACGAGATCCAGATGCTCGACGTTGGACGGCAGGATGACGCTCGCCATCTCAACGCCGTTGCCGTCGTCGCCCGCGTCGTCCACGAGCACCTGGTAGATCGTGCGCGACAGGCTCCCCGGGTCCACGCCGAGGCTCACGGTCGCGTTCGCCTGGGGATCGAGGTCGATCAACAGCACGCGGCGTTTGTTGACAGCGAGGCACGCGGCCAAGTTCACCGAGGTGGTCGTCTTGCCGCACCCGCCCTTTTGGTTGACGAGCGCGATCACGCGCCCCGTGGTGCCCGATGGTCCCTGCAGGACGCCGCCTCCCAGGTCCGAACCGCGTCGGAGTACGTGGTCGAACTATCACACGACACCTTTTCGCGGCCCGTGTGTTACGCACACGGGTTCGACCATGCGCGCGCGATCTCCTCCGGCACACGTCGCGCGGGGAACATCCACGCGCGGGGGACGCCACCGACGCCTCGCCCGCGCGGCCGGTCGCCGCGGCGCCGGAGTCAGCGGCCGGCGAGCTCGCGGGCGAGCGCGAGAGCCTCGTCCCGTGTCCGGACGCGCCCTTCGAGCCGGGCGTCGTCCACCGACCGGAGGATCATCCCCACCCTCGGGCCCGGGGGCACGCCGAGCGCAAGCAGATCGTCGCCTGTGACGAGCCGCGGGGGAAGCGGCGGCTCGGCCTCGATCTCGGCCTGGCGCTGGCGCACCCAGTCGTACGTGGACAGGTCTCCGTGACTCGCCACGCAGTCGGCGCGGTGCAGCTCCAGCAACTCCCGGAACTCCGGGGAGGCGAGGAGTCGCCTGAGCCGCGCCTCCCGCATCCGCGGCACGTCCTTGAAGATCATGTGCTGCTGCACGAGCGACGTCACGCGTTCCACGTCGCGCCGGGGGAAGCGCAGACGCTCCATCACCCCGCGCGCGAGCGCCGCGCCGACCTCGTCGTGACGGTCGAACCGGATGCGGTCCGCCCGCACCAGCGTCGGCGGCTTCCCGACGTCGTGGAGCAACGCGGCCATCGCGAGCGCGGGTGTCGGCGCCGCGAGCGCGCCCACCACCAACCGGGTGTGCTCGAGGACGTCGCCCTCGGGGTGGAACTCCTCGGGCTGCGGGACGCCGGCCTCGGCGGCCACCTCCGGCAGCACGACCGCGAGCAGCCCGGTGGCGTGCAGCAGGCCGAGCGCGCGCGCCGGGGCCGGGCCCGTCGCGATGCGCAGGAGTTCGTCCCGGACGCGCTCGGGGCTGATCTCGCGGAGCCCGTCCCGCATCCGCCGGAGCGCCGCGAGCGTGTCCGGCGCGATCTCGAACCCGAGCTCGGCGGCCTGGCGGATCGCACGAAGCATCCGCAGCCCGTCCTCCGCGAACCGGGCCTCCGGGTCGCCGATCGTCCGCAGGACCCGCGCCGCGAGGTCCGCCTGGCCCCCCACGAAGTCCAGCAAACGCCCGGCCTGGGGGTCCCAGAACAGCCCGTTGACGGTGAAGTCGCGCCGGAGGGCGTCCTCGCGCGCGGTGGCGAAGCGGACCGACGACGGGTGCCGCCCGTCGAGGTACGGACCCTCCGCGCGGAACGTCGCCACCTCGTAGGCCTCGGCCTCGACGATCACCTGGACCACGCCGAACGCCGCGCCGACGGACACGGTCTTCGGAAACAGCGCCGCCACCTCCGCCGGCGTCGCCGCCGTAGCGATGTCGTAGTCCGCGGCCGGGCGGCGGAGCAGCATGTCACGGACGCACCCGCCCGCGAGATAGCTCTCGAATCCGGCCGCGCGCAGGCGCGCGACGATCTCGGACGCCGCGGTCACAGAGGGCATCGCGGAGGGCGCGGCGCCGGCCTCGGACGCCGCGGTCAGTCCCGCGCCGCCGGCGGCCGCCCCGCGATCATGCCGCGCAGGCGCGCGAGCGCGTCGCGCAACACCCGCGACACGTGCATCTGCGAGATCCCCAACCGGCGGGCGATCTCGGCCTGGGAGAGGTCCTGGTAGAATCGAAGCCGGACCACCTCGCGCGTGCGGTCGGGTAGCCGGGCGAGTGCCGCGTCGAGCGTCGCGCGGTCCTCCAGGGACTCCAGCACCGGGTCCTCGCTGCCGACCGAATCCGCGAGCGCCGTTCCGTGATCGTCGTCGCCGTCCGGCATCTCCGCATCGAGCGACGCCGGGCTGTACGCGCGCCCCACCTCCATCGCCTCGAGGACGTCCTCGAACGCGATCCCGGCGGCCTCCGCGACCTCGGGAATCGTCGGCGACCGGCCGAGCTTCTGCGAGAGATCCTCGACGGCCCGCATCAGCGCGTAATTCAACTCGCGCAACCGCCGGGGCACGCGAACCGCCCACAGCTTGTCCCGGAAGTGCCGTTTGATCTCGCCGACGATCGTCGGCGTCGCGTACGTGGTAAACTCGATGCCGCGCGTGGGATCGTAGCGGTCGATCGCCTTCAACAGCCCGATCTGCGCGACCTGGATCACGTCCTCGAGCGGCTCGCCTCGGTCCGCGAACTTCCTGGCGAGATAGATCGCCAGGTTCTCGTGCGCGAGCACGAGCTCGTCCCGCACCTCGGACTGCCGCTGGGCTTGGTACCGCGCAAACAACGCACGGATCTCGACTTTCGTCGGAATCGGGCGCGCGGGACGGCGCGACGCCATTCGGTCACCCTCCGCGCCGCTTGACGAGCCGCACCCCGGCCGTACCCGCCGCGACGTCTCGGCGCGCTTCGACCTCATCCACGAGGCACTGCATCAGGAACACCCCCAGGCGTCCCTCGTCCAGCGCGGCGTCGCCGTCGGACGCGCCGGGATCCAACACGATCCCCGGGCCGCGCCCGTCCACGCTCACCTCGAGCGCGTCCAGGCGCAGCGCAAACCGCACGACCAGCGCCGATCCGGGCGCGACGCCGGCGGTGATCAGCGACGTACAGGCCTCGCTCACGGCGATCTTGAGGTCCTCGATCTCGTCGTACATCAGTCCCTGGCGTGCTGCTACCGCGGCGGTCGTGAGCCGCACGACGCTGACGAATTCGGCGCGCGCCGGGATCGTGACCTCGACGTGCTCGACGTCGGCCGACCGCGGCTGCTCCACCTTACGCCTCCCGGTCGTCCGCGGGCAGGTCGTCGCTTCCCCGCCGCAAGATCGTCTCGCGCCCCGACTCGAACGCGTCCCGCATGCGCCCGGACGTCTCGTCGAACGCGCTGCGGCTCCGGTCGAGCACGTCGCCCGCGGTGGAACGGACGCGGGACGCGATCTCATCGGCGTTGGCCCGGACCCGCCCCGTGACCTCATCGGTGGTCCGGCGGACCTGATCCGCTACCCGCTCCGCGCGGTCCCGCGCGCGGTCGCGCATCTGCTCGCCCTCCCGGCGAAGACGCTCCCGCGTCTCCTCACCCGGGGCCGGTGCGAACAATATCCCAAGCGCCACCCCGATCAGGGTACCCAACATCAATCCCGTGAAGAGATCACGACGCTCGTTCATTCCCCGTCCCTCCTTCTGTCCCGTCTCGGCCGGACCCACTCCATGCCCTCGCGCAACACGGACACGAACCCCGCGACGCTCGCAAGCGACGGCAACACCACGTCGCGGGCCGCGTGGCCGATGGTTTCCAGCACGCCGTCCACGCTCCGGACGGCCGAGGTCGACAGCTTCTCGAGCCGCTCCACCGACGCCGCGAGGTTCGCCACCGTGTCGGTCGTCCGGCTGAGCTGCTTGATCAATCCGTCGAGGTCGCGCACCAAGCTTGGGAGCGCGCCGTCCACCCTCGCGAGCACCGCCTCCGCGCGCATCGCGGTCCGCCGGATCTGCAGCAGGGCTGGCACCAGCGCGGCGACCGCCGCGGCGACCGCCACCGCGATCACTGCCAGGCTCCAGTCGGCCACGCTCACGCCCATCATCGACGCCCCCCTCCACTATAGTCTACCCCGTCGATCACACCGCCTCCCACCACCACGTCGCCGTCGTAAAACGCGATCGCCTGGCCGGGAGCCGCCGCACGCGGCGGCTCGGGAAACCGCACGCGGACCCGCCCGTCCGGCATCGGCACGACGACCGCCGCGATATCCTTGGCGGCGTGACGAATCCGCGCGGTGACCCGCCGCGCGCCCTCGAGGCGCGGGATCGCGATCCAGTTGACCTCGGTCGCCCACAGCTCCGCGCAGCGCACCGACGTCTCGTCGCCAACGACCAGCGCATTTCGCGCCGCGTCGATCGTGACGACGTACCGAGGGTCGGCTCCCGCCACCCCCAGCCCGCGGCGCTGGCCGACGGTGTAACGGGCCAGCCCCCGGTGCTCGCCGACCAGCTGCCCCGCGAGATCATAGATCGGCCCGGGGCGCGCGGCCGCCGGCTCCAGCCGCGCCACCCCCTCGCTGTAGTCCCCGCGGGGCACGAAACAGATCTCCTGGCTGTCGGGCTTCTCCGCCACGCCCAGGCGGTGCCGCCGCGCGATCTCCCGGATCTCCGGCTTCGTGTGCGCGCCGACCGGGAACCGCACGTGGGCGAGTTGCTCCTGCGTGAGGCCCGCGAGCACGTACGACTGGTCCTTGTGCGCGTCGACCGCCCGCAGCAGACGGTACCGGCCGTCGGGCGCGCGTTCCACGCGCGCGTAGTGGCCGGTGGCGAGCGCGTCCATCTCGAACCCAAGGACCCGCTCGAGCAACAGCCGGAACTTGATCGCCCGGTTGCAGGCGATGCAGGGGTTGGGCGTGCGGCCGCGCGCGTACTCGCCGGCGAAGTAGCCGATCACCTCGCGCTCAAACGCGTCGCGGAGGTTCAGCACGTAGTGCCGCACCCCCAGCGCGCGGGCGGC
>DASQGM010000403.1:0-7202 GCA_035632615.1 bacterium
ATACGCTCCGGTTCCACCCCGACGGCACACCGCGCGCGGATTCCCTGTTCGCGAAGCCCGAGTACCGCGATGGCACGGTCTTGGTCGCCGGTCCGAACTTCGGGTGCGGCTCCTCGCGGGAGCACGCGCCGTGGGCGCTCCTGGAATACGGCTTCCGGGCCGTCGTGGCGCCGTCGTTCGCCAACATCTTTGCCGCGAACGCCCACCAGAACGGATTGCTGACGGTTGTGCTGCCGGAGGAGCGTATCCGAGAGATCCTCGAGCACGCGAGCACGCGCGAGGGCTATCAGCTGACGCTGGATCTCGAGCGCCAGGTTGTCACCGACGGATTCGGCCGCGAGGACCGCTTTGAGATCGACGGCCACACCAAGCACTGTCTGCTCAACGGGCTCGACGCGATCGGGCTCACGCTCCGAGCGGAGGACGACATCACCCGGTTCGAGGTGACCCGACCCCGGTGGATGCCGCGCGTGACGGCCTAGGACGCACGCCCCGCGGGCCCGCGCAGGAGGGGAGCGACGCGGACGCCGCGTCCACGACGGATGAGGAGATTGGACATGCCAACGGAGAGCACGTCCTGGCTCGCGGCGACGCTCGGCAGGACGGTGTACGATCTCGAGCAGCCGCGCATCGCCGGGATGCCGATCGCCCCGTCCCACCGTCCCGGCTACCTGTACCAACTGCACCGGCGCCACCGCGACGGGTACGATCCCGGGCGCGCGGGCCCCCGCAGCGGCGCGTCGGGCATGGTCGTCATGATGGAGCACTCCGGAACCCACATCGACGCACTGTCGCACCAGTCCGACGGTCTGCGACTGTACGGCGGGATCGAGGTCACGCCCGCCGTGGAGACGCACAAGGGGTTCACGGCGCACGGCATCGAGACGATGGCTCCGATCGTGGCGCGCGGCGTGCTGCTCGACGTCTGCGCGATCACGGGGCACGACCCGCTGCCACCTCACTATCGCATCACCGGCGCCGATCTGGAGGCGGCGGCGCGCCACGCGGGGGTCACCGTGGGCCCCGGGGACGCGCTCCTGGTGCGCACCGGGTACGCAAAGGTTTGGGGGGACGAGGCCCGATACCTGGCCGCCGCGGGCGTCGGCCGGGACGGGTCGGAGTGGGCGGCCGCCCACAAGGTGGGCTGCGCCGGCTGCGACAACATGACGTGGGACGAGACGGAGGAGCGTGACCCGGAGACCGGGGGCGCGCTCTTCGCGCACCTTCACCTGATCGCGCGGTGCGGCATTCCCATCATCGAGAATCTGAACCTGGAGGCGCTCAGCCGCGACCGGCGGGGGGAGTTTCTCTTCATCTGCGCGCCGTTGAAGATGGTCGGCGCGACCGGGTCGCCGGTGCGGCCGATCGCGGTGGCGTGACCCCGGATCGGCGGAGCCGCCGGCGCGGGGCGAGTGGCCGCGCGCAGGGCCCGGCGTCATCGAGCTGAGTCAGATCCCGCCCCAGGTGGAGCCCGGCAGCGTCGTCTTCGCTCAGCCGGGCATCACCCACGCGGTGTGCCACACCGGCGAGGAACCTCTGCGGGTTGTGTTCGTGGCATCGCCTCAGGACATGCCGTGGTCGACTGATCCGAACGCGCGCCCACGTCGCAGGCGAACCTCGGGGAAGACGTGAAGGGAGGGACGGATGATCTACGAGCTGCGAGTGTATCGATGCATGCCCGGACGCAAGGCCGACGTGCTGGCGAGGTTCCGCGACCACACGATGGGATTTTTCCGCAAGCACGGGATCCACGTGTCCGGGTTCTGGGAGACGATCGTCGGCGACCAGGACGAGCTCATCTACATCACACGCTACGACTCCTGGGAGGATCGCGAGAAGAAGTGGGGGGCGTTCCAGGCGGACCCTGACTGGCAGCGCGTCCGGAACGAGACGCATGCCCGAGGAGTGATCGTCGAACACATCGAGACCGCCATGCTGGCGGCGACGGACTTCTCGCCGGTCGTGTAGACGGCGGCCGCCCCGTTCGGGGAGGCCGGCCAAGATGCCGTAGAACGTATGCCGGTGGGACACGCCGCCCGGCAAACTCGGCTTGGCTCGGCGCGACGATGGTGCCGCGGGCCTGCACGGGCGCCCGGATAGCGACGTTCCTCGGACGACGCCGGGGCGGCGCCCCGCTGGAGGGGACCCGGGCCCGGCACCGAATCGTCAGCCCGGCGCATGAAGACCACAGACAACGCGGCTCACGTCGACGTCATCCATCGTGCCTACCGGGTCGCCGTGCGGGACCTCCGGGCCTGCTACAACCCGGACGGCATCGTCGCCGGCCGGCTGCACTTCAACGCCTACTGGGCGCGGGACGGATTCTGGGCGTCGTTTGGGGCGCTCGCCCTCGGAGACTACGACCAGGTCGCCTCGGAGCTGGACACGTTTATGCGGTTCCAGCGCACCAGCGGCTGCGTGCCCGTGCGCCTCGAGTTCGTCGGGCAGACCGTTGGAGGATACCGGCGGCTGCTGAACCGCCCGAAGGTCGTGGGGCGTGCCGGCGGGATCTTCGCCGACCCGGTCGATCCGGCGGCGCTGTTCATCATCGCAGCGGCCGCGTACATCGCGCGCACCGGCGACGTCGAGTTCGCGCGACGATTCGAACCCGCGATGGACCGCGCGATCGGCTGGCTGATGCGCCAGGACCGGGACGGCGACGATCTCATCGAAAGCCACTTCCTCGCCGACTGGATGGACTCGATTCTGAAGGTGGACAAGATCCTCGATCTGAACGTCATGTACTGCGTCGGCCTGCAGGCGTGCGAGGCGATCAAGCGGGCCGTCGGCGCGGACCGCGACGCCGAGCAGTACCTGGGCCTGGCGGGCCGGGTGCGGGAGCGTCTCCAGGCGCTCTTTTGGAACGGGGACCATTTCGTCGATTGGATCCGCGGGCGGGGTCGCGGGGGATTCTCGTCGGACGGCAACGTGCTCGCGATGTTCTTCCGGGTCGCGACGCCCGAGCAGACGCAGCGCATCCTCGAGTTCATCGCGACCCGCGGTCTCCAGGACGGCACCCCTCTCCGCACGTGCTATCCCGTGTATCCGTGGTGGCGGGTGTTTCCGCTGTACTACTTCGCGGGCATCCCCGACTACCATCGGACGCTCATCTGGCCGTGGCAGGGAACGATCCTTGCGCTTTGCAAAGACGGCAGGGGAGACCGAGCCGGCGCCCTCGCCGATCTGGCGCTGATCGGCACATGGTACACGCGCTCGAACGCGGTGAACGAGGTCTACACGCCGGACGGACATCCTCTCTCGCGGCGGTTTTACACCGCCGAGGTGCCGTTCGCCTGGAACGCGGGCATGTACGTCTACGCCGTGGAGGCGCTCGGGGTGCGGCCGGGAGGCGAGCCACGGGCGTCCCAAGCCGTTCCGCCGATTGTGCCGCATGATATCATGAAGCGGTGACGTCCACGTACCGCCGTTCCTGGCCCGCTTGGGCCGGCCTGCTCCTTCCCGTCCTGGCGCTGCTCGGCCTCCTCGCGGCCGGCATGATGCGGCACGAGCGCGCGGTGGCCGTCAGCGAAGCGCTGGCGCGAGGCGAGACGCCCGCGGCGCCGGCCCTGTCGATGCCGGCGTTCTCCGGGCCGTCGGTCTCGCTTGCCGCGTTTCGTGGCCATCCTGTCATCCTGAACTTCTGGGCCTCCTGGTGCGTGCCGTGCCGTGAGGAGGCCCCGCTGCTTGAAGCGACATGGCGGCAGTACCGGGAGAGGGGTGTGGTAGTGCTGGGTGTGGACACCCAGGACCTGATCTCGCCCGCCCGCGCGTTCATCTCGGAATACCGGCTCACGTTCCCGTCGGCGCGTGATCCCGACGGCACCGTGGCGCGCCGATTTGGGACTACGGGCGTGCCGGAGACGTTCTTTGTCAGTGCAGACGGCCGGATCGTCGGGAAGTTCCCAGGAGAGCAGGTCAACCCCGAGGCCTGGCGCAGAGCCGCCGAGGCTCTGCTCGCCGGGCGGCCGCCAGATCCAGCACCCTGAAGCCACGTCGCCCGGCTCCCGTCGGCGCGGGCGGACTGGTGACCCGGACCGGCGACGGCCCAGATACCCGTTCCTCCACCCCTGTCCCGGCGTCGAGAACGTGGATAACTTGAGTGGATAACTTGAGCTGAATGGTGAACATACTATTGACAGGTAGAAGCGATGGCGGTAGGATCTAGTACGGATCAGTCCTAAGACTGCCTAGTCCTAGTTCCGGCTTGGTGCGATGGCTCGAGACCAACGTAATAGGGAAAAATTGTTAGAGGCGGCGGCGTCCCTGTTCCACCGGCAGGGTTTTCAGCCGACGTCGTTGGACGCGATCCTCGATCACAGCGGGGTGTGCCGTAGCAATTTCTACTACTACTTCCGGAGCAAGGAAGATTTGGGATTGGAAGTGCTCGCCCGCCAGGTTGAGCAGTTCGCAACCCGGGTGATCCACGGCATCCTGGAGGACGAGAGCCTGTCCCCGCGGGAGCGCGTTGAGCGGCTGTTCACCTCGGTCGGTGCGGGGATCGAGGAGGCGTATCGCGGCGGGTGCCCGTTCGGCAACCTGGCGGCCGAGATGTGCGGTGAGCATCCTGAGTTCCGGTCTCGTTTGAGCGGGTTCTTCATGCGTTGGGAAGAGGCGGTCGAACGGTGTCTGGCAGAAGGTGTGGCGCAGAAGCAGTTTCGCGGCGATCTTGACGTTCGTGGTGCCGCGGTGGCTCTGGTGGGCCAGGTTGAAGGTGCCGTGCTATTGGCCAAGGCCCATGGACACGGGGGCCCGATCCAGGCCGCGGCGCAAAACATGCTCAAGTTTCTGGAAAGCAGGTGAGGAACGTGCAGAACAGTCCCCGTCGCGTTATGAGCACGACGGCCCCGCAGACGCCGGTCCGGGCGGCGGCGAGCGCGGCCACGATTCCTGGCTTGCCGCCTTCGCCGGAGGCGGTACTGTTCGAGGAGATGGTGACGTCGCATCTCGATCCACTGTACCGCACGGCGCTGCGCCTCACGGGCCGCCCGCAGGACGCGGAGGACCTGGTGCAGGAGACGTACCTCCGCGCGTGGCGGTCGCTTCACACGTATCGGCCAGGGACGAACCCGAAGGCATGGTTGTTCCGCATTCTGCACAACGCGCACATCGACCGGTATCGGGCGTCCACCCGGACGGTCCAGACCGTTGACGAGATGGAAGGGCAGGATCCGGCGTTCGTGGTGCACGAGACGCCCGAGTCGGTCGTGCTGTCGGGGGTGATGGATGCGGAGATCCGGCAGGCGCTGATGGCGTTGCCGGAGGTGTTCCGCTCGTGCCTGATCCTTGCGGACCTTGAAGGCTTCTCGTACCAGGAGATCGCGGACATCCTGGGGATCCCGAGGGGCACGGTGATGAGCCGGCTGTTCCGGGGCCGCCGCGCGATGCGCCGCGCGCTCGCCACGTACGGCCGCGACCACGGGTACGTGAAGGCGAACTAACGCCGTTGCGGGTTGACGGTCGCTGGCCCCGGCGGAACCGCCGGGGGCGTTGCGTTGCCGCCGCGCCGCGTCGGTGGGACGTGGGCGCGGGTGGAGGGCAGGGAGCGTCTGCGCGGGCGCGAAGTTTCCCCACGCGTTCCCACGCTCCGCACTCCCCCACGTGGAGGCTCCGATGCCTGGAGATCTCAGTGTGCTCGCCGCGCGGCGAACGGTTCGGTTCTACACACCCGAACCGGTGCCCGACGACGTCGTGCACGCCCTGCTCGAGGCGGCCCGGATGGCGCCCTCGGCCCACAACGCGCAGCCCACTCGCTTCGTGATCATCAGGTCGCCCCAGGTGCGACGGCGCCTCACGTCTCGCATGGCGCGCCGGTGGCGGCACGATCTCGAACGCGCGGGCACCAGCGAGGCCGCGATTCGGGTGCAGCTGCGGTTCTCGGAGCGTCGGTTCGGGGAGGCGCCGTTGCTGATTCTCGTCGGCTATACCATGGAGGAGATGGACGAGTACCCCGACCGCGCGCGCCGCGCCGCCGAGGCGACGATGGCCTCGCAGAGTGCCGCTGCGGCGACCCAGAACCTTCTGCTCGCAGCGGCCGCCCATGGGCTCGGCGGCTGCTGGTGCTGCGCGCCGCTGTTCTGCCCGTCGATCGTCCGTCGAGCGCTCGGCCTCCCCACTGCCTTCACCCCGCAGGCGCTGCTGACGATCGGGCGCCCCGCGCATACCCCGCCGATGCCGCCGCGGAAACCGCTCGAGGCGACCGTCACGTACGTGTAGGAGTGCGCGCGACGTGATTACCGTGCTGTGCGGCGGGGTCGGCGGGGTGAAGCTGGTTGCCGGGTTGGCCAGCGTGCTCCCGGATCCGTCGCGGCTGTCGGTCGTCGTGAACACCGCCGACGACTGCGCGTGCTGGGGACTGCACGTGTCACCGGACGTGGACACCGTCCTCTACACGCTGTCGGGGCTGGCGAGCCGAGAGCAGGGGTGGGGCATCGAAGGGGATACGTGGAGCGCGCTGGAGATGCTCGGCCGCTACGGACTGCCGACGTGGTTCCGGATCGGCGACCGGGATCTCGCGACCCATCTCGCTCGGACGCTGTGGCTGCGTGAGGGACGGCGGCTGACGGACGTCGTGCAGGCACTCGCGAACGCGCTCGGCGTCGCACCGCGCGTGCTGCCGATGTGCGACGAGCGGGTCGAGACCGTCGTACGCGTCCCCGCCGGGCGGCTCCCGTTCCAGGAGTACTTCGTGGCGCGGCGCGCGTCCGACCCGGTGCTCGGCATCGAATTCACGGGTGCCGATACGGCGCGGGTGACGCCGGAGGTCGCCGATGCGATCCGGCGTGCGGCGCTCGTGGTCATCGCCCCGAGCAATCCGCTCGTCAGCGTCGGTCCGATCCTCGCGGTGCCGGGCGTGCGCGACGCGCTCGTGGAAACCGCGGCGGTGCGGCTCGCCGTGAGCCCGCTGGTGGGCGGCAGGGCGATCAAGGGGCCCACCGTGGAGATGCTCCAGGGCCTCGGCATGCCGGCGGAGGCCGCGGCGGTGGCCGGGCTGTACCGGGAGTTTCTCGACGTCTTCGTGCTCGACGTGCGGGATCGTGACGCCCGGGCGTCGGTCGCGGCCGCGGGCCGTCCAGGGCGGCCCCTCGCGGTGGAGTGCGCCGACACCGTGATGAGCGACGAGGACGCGCGCCGTCGGCTGGCGCGCGAGGTGCTGCAGATCGCGGCCGCCCGCGGGGCGGCGGTCCCGGCGCCCCGCGCGTGAG
>DASQGM010000404.1:0-11135 GCA_035632615.1 bacterium
CGGAGAACGCGAAGTTGAAAAAATTGACCGTCGACCCCGCCGCAAGCGCCGCGCGCGAGATCGGTGACTGCATGATGAAGCGGGCACCCGCGATAGTGGCCCCCTCCCCTCTCGGCTCGGGCGGCGGTTCGGACGGGGAGATCCTGGCGAGGCAGAACGCCGACACGAGGAACGAAACGGCGTCGGCGGCAAGCGCGACGGGTGCGGAGAAGAGCTGCACTAGAAATCCGCCCAGGCTCGGGCCGCCGACGAACGACAGCGCGCGGCTCCCGTTGAGGATCGCGCTTCCTTCGACGTATCGCTCGCGAGGTACCATCGACACGAAAAGCGTGCTGTACGAGACGAAGAAAACGACGCTGAGCGCCCCGACAAGGAACGCGGTCGCGTACAGGTACCCCATCGTGAGCCTGCCCGCCCAGTACGCGACCGGTATCGTTGCAAGCAGCACGACGCGGCCGAGGTCAGCGGCGATCATGGCCCGGCGGCGTCGCCCGCGCCGGTCGACCCACGCGCCGGCGTGCAGCGAGAACAACAGGTACGGCACCCATCCGGCCGCCGACAGATACCCCATCTCGCGCGCGTCGGCGTGAAGCACGAGGACCGCCGCAAGAGGCAGGGCGAGCAGCGTGATCTGGTCGCCGAACAGCGAAATCACCTGTCCGGCCCAGAACGTTCGAAACTCGCGGTTCTCGGCGAGGAGCGCTGGGACGAGCCGCGGTCGCCGGCGCTTCGGGTGTCCGGGGAGCGGCATCGAGTCTAGGCGCTATTCACGACGTTCGTCATCGATCGCGCGGCTGGAGTCGGGGCGCCCCGTCTCATTGCGACACGGCACCTCGGCAAGTTCATGGCCCAGGTATCGGGCGAACGCCCTGGGCAGGGCGAGCGCGACCAGGAGCAGCATCCACACGATCGCAAGGTGCACCCAATCGGGCACCTGACCTTGCCACCGCGCCAGGTCGAATGCGGCGATGAGATACAGCGCGAGCGTGGCGAACGGCGCCCCCCATTCTTTCCGCGGCCGGCGGAAACAGTCGACCCAGGCGAACGCGATGAGCATCGCGGCCCACGTCAGCGCCTCGGGGAGCGGCATCGAGGCACGGCCGCGCCAGAGCAACTGCGCGAATAGGTACAGGCCGATCCCCAACATCGCGAGCGTGTATGGGGAACCCGGTCGGATCTGCCCAACCTTGTTCCGTCGGTGGTTCATCGGCGCGGGCCGCACCTCACCCACTCACTATTGGCCGGCCATCGAGAGCGCAAAGAAGAGCTTTACATTGTGGCCGGAATTTCCGCTTTGGGCTCCCGAACACCTTCGTTAGAAGCCTCCTGCCGGCTCAGTCGGGACCGCGACTCCCACAAGAAGCCCGTTCTGGCCCTCCCCGGAATCCCGGCACGCGGCGCAGGTGCAAGCGCCGCCCTCATGGAGCCGATCTCGACGGCGGTACGCACGCGGCGGAGATCGGCTCCGGCTTCCGCCAGCCCCGAGGTCGAGGGTGCGCTTCTGAGCGCCCCGGAGCGGCGCTCAACCTCGGTAGCCCGGACCCGATGCTCGGGGAGAATCCCGGCCGCACCGACCCATTCACTCCCGGTGTCGTAGACGCCGCGTACCCGTCTCATCAAATGGACACCCTCTCGGTAACCCGCCCCTCTCACCCGAGTGAGGCGCCCCCGCCATCCTCCTCCGTTCGGCAGGCGGTCACCCTCCCCTGGTGAGGCGACCGGGACGGCGAGGTCCGGTATTGGGCGCCGTTGGGAATTTATCAAATACCTATGCTGAAGAATCACGCTGGGTTTCTTGGTAAGGTTGGCAGGATTCGTGTACCGACCGTCGAATCCGCGGAACCAATTGCAAGCCGTTGCAGACTCACAAACCAGGAGTCGCGGCATTACGCAGCACGCTGATGCGCCGTAGCAGACATCGCCGCAGTCACTGGTGCGCGGGGTTGTGGACCCTGGTGGTCGTGCTTCTCGCGACCGGGCCAGTACTCGGGGGTGCTCCGCCGCTCTGGCCCGGCGTCAAATCCTCCCGCAGTTGGACGACATCGGTCGCTCCCGGCGTCCAGTACACTCACTTCCGGGTCGCGACGTCGGGCGGACCGCTCAGCATTCACCACCTCCGCATCGATCTGACCAACCCCAGCGTGCGCTTCGGGATGGGACTCGCCCACGACCAGTTGATCAGCCCGGATGAAACCGTCTCCTCGATGGTCGGTCGTACCGGGGCCATCGCCGGGGTCAACGGGGACTTCTTCGACATCCGGGACTCCGGTATGCCCCTCAACATCGTCGTCAAGAACGGGGAGTTTCTCCGCAGCCCGATGGGACGAGCGGCGCTGGCGATCGGCAAGGACGGTGCCGTGACGATGAGACATTTTCAGTGGGACGGGTCGGTGCTGTTCCCCACCGCGAATGCCAGGTACTGGCTCGCCGGGTTCAACACGGGCATCGTGCCGGAGGGCATCGTCGCTCTCTCCAACGTCCGGGGATACGGGGCTCCCGCCCCCCCTGCCGGCGTCCACCAGACGGTCGTGGAGCTCGCCCCGGTCCAAGTACAGCAACAGGAGACCGCGCGCCCGGCGTTCACGGTCGTGGTGGGGTCCCAACCCGAGCCTCCGGTTGCCCCTGAGGTGGCCACGCAACCCACGCAATACACGGTCGGGCAGGTGTGGCCCCAGCAGGCCTACTACGCCCCGTTTCCCAAAGGGGTGATGCTGCTGGTCGGCCGCGGCAACGCGGCTGACTGGCTTCAGCAACACGTCAGCGCCGGTATGCCGGTCGAGTTGAATCTTGCGACGACCCCGGATTGGCGAAACCTGCATCTCGCGATCGGCGGTGGGCCGATGCTGGTGGAGAACGGGTATCCGCTCGACGATCCCCACTCGCCGGTCCCGCACGAGCGCGATCACCCGAACCCTGTGCTCGCGGTAGGCATCTCCCGGGACAGCGCCACGATGCTGCTGGTCGCGATCGACGGTCGCCAACCCAAGCTCAGCATGGGCCTCACGCAGCCGCAACTCGCCGCGTACATGCGGTGGCTCGGTGCCTACCAGGCGATGGCGTTCGACAGCGGTGGCTCCGTCACGATGGTGGCAAGGTTCTGGGGACGCCCGGGCCCAACGGTCGTCAACTCGCCGTCGGACGGACACGAACGCCCCGTCGGCAACGCCTTGCTCATTTTCAGTTCCCCGAACGCGTCGGCTTCGCGGTAAGTCACGCCGCCGGTCGCACGCGCGATCCCTCGTCCTGAGTCGCCCGTACCACCCCTCTCCCGCCCGCGGTAGCGTTCGCGCGAAACGCACAAGTCTATGCTGAGGTTAACCCGGGAATATCAGATGATGCCCGGGCCGGGGGCGCCCGAACTCGACTCCCCACCCGGTGTGTGGAGCGTCCCGGGGGGAGATGCGCGGAGATGGCCCGGTGATCGGTCGCCTCGCCCGATTGGGGTTGGCGTGCGCCCTCTTCCTCGGCGTCGCGTGTCCCGCTCCTGCTCAGGCGCCGTCCGCGTACCGGGGTCTCTACGCGGCGCTGGACGCGAGGCTCGCGCGGTTCGACCGGCAGCTCGACGCGCGGCCAGCGGCCGCCACCCCGGTGTTGTTCGCCGCGGAGTTGCTCACCGCGAACGGAAACCGCGGCAAACAGCTGCTTCGCCCCGAGACGCGCGTCGGCGTGGACCTGGAGCTCGATCGACTGCGCGGGTTGGGAGTCCAGGGTGTCACCGTGGCCATCCCCTTCCCCCTGCTCTACGATCCCTACTGGCAGGAGCAGGGTGACGCGGCCGCCTCCCGGGGCATGGTGGAGTTCTACCGGTGGGTGGCGGGCGAAGTGCACGGCCGCGGCATGAAACTCCTGGTGGAAAGTGGCGTGATGTTCCCCGGCGTCTATTCAGCCGGTTCCGAGATCGACGCCAAAGGGTACTACCGGACGTTGACCGACGCGCAGTATGTGGAGGGGCGCGCGCAAAACATCCTCGCCGTCGCCCGCGCGGCCGGCCCGGACGTCTTGAACGTCGGGTCGGAACCCGACACCGAATTCCGTCTGACCGGGAAGGAGTTCGTCCGCGATCCGCGGGCCTTTGCCCGCATGGTCCGCACCTTCGTGGACCGCGCCGCGGCGGCCGGGCTCGGAAACGTGCCGCTGGCCGCGGGAACAGGCACGTGGTACGCTCCCGGCGCGAGCTACGTCGCGGAGCTGTGCAAGATCGGCGGGCTGGCCGCGATCGACCTGCATCTCTACCCCATCAACCGGGACTATCTCGACAACGCGTTGGCCTTCGCTCAAGAGGGCCATGCCTGTGGCAAACGGGTGACGATGCTGGAGACTTGGCTCGAGAAGATCGCAGACGATGAGTTAGGCTCGACCGACGCCACGATCGACCCCGCGGTCTTTGCCAGGGACGCATCCAGCTTCTGGGCGCCGCTCGATCGGCGGTTCCTCAGCGTCATGGCGAAGTACGCGCGCACCGCCGGGGTCGACACGCTCTCCGCCTTCTGGTCGCGCTATTTCTTTGCCTATCTCGACCCCGGCCTGGTGGCGCGCGCCGGCGCGACCCAGGTCCTAACGTGGGCGTCGGCCGCCGCCGCCCAAGCGATGGTCGATGGACGCTCCACCGACACCGGCGAGAGCTATCAGGCCATCATTACAGGGGGCGCCACCGCCGGACCGCCGGGCCGGTGACCGTCACCACAGCCGGCTGACGACGAACGCGAGTCCGAGCGCGATCAGAATCAGCGCCCCCGTGTTCTGCGGTCCGAGCGAACGGCCCGCGAGTAACGCGATGCCGAGACCGATCAACACGAGCCCTCCGACCGGCGTGCGCCGGCGCCGCTCGCCGAAGGCGCGCCCTGCCTGTGGTGCGGACGCTGGTCCTTGCCTCCCGAGGACGATCCCCAGCCCGATCACGATCAAGATCACCGGCCACCACTGGTCGAGTTCACGTGGCACGTACCCGAGGTTGCGGAGCAACAGGATAACACCGATCAGGAGCAGCACCGCCCCTCCGAGCAGATCGCGTCGGTGCCCCATAGGAGCCCCCCCTTTGTTCCCTGTCGTTGGCTCAGCGCCCGCGCGCACGCTCACGGGTCACACCCACTGCGCGAGGTACCGGCGAGCTTCGGCGGCCCACCGGTGCGGTTCCTGGTAGTTCGAGATCTCGAGCGACACGAAGGCGTCGTACCCGATCGCACGCAGCGCTTCGAACACCCCGGCCCAGTCGATGATGCCCTGCCCGGGAGGCAACGCATAGCAATGCAGACCGTCTCCGTCCCGGGCGTGCACGTTCAAGAGTTTGCCCTTGAGCTTGTAGATGGACCAGGGGATGTACTCGCGTTGCACGAGCTGCCAGGCAGTGTCGTAGTTATAACCTAGGGCAGGCTCCCGGACGTGCTCGGACAGCCGCAAGAACGAATCCGTGTGCGGCACGATGACATGCGCGTGCCCCTCGACGGCCAGCTTGAGCCCGTGATCCGCGGCGATCCGGGCGCACGTCCGCACCGACCCGACATAGTTCTCCCAAATCTGGTCCCAGTCGAAGGGCTGCGGCAGCCGCATGGAGAGCTTCGGATTGAACTCGCTCACCCCCGGCTGGTTAGTATACCAATACCGGGGGACATACGCGACCGGCGCCTCCATTCCCACAGGCCATTGACTGACGAAGTTGACGATCGGGCTGCCCAACGCCTTCGCGATGCGCGTTCCCCGTTCGAAGACCTCGAGCGCCCGCTCTCGTTCGCCCGTGCGCAGGCTAGCCAAACCCGCAACGGCGTCTTGGAAGAAGACAAACTGGCTCACGTCCAGTCCGTGTCGCTCGCATTGCCGGCGCAACCCGTCGACGCGCGCGACCGTCCAGTAGTCCTGAAGGTCGTCTGTGTTCCGCAAGATGAATTCGATGCCCTGGAATCCCAACTCGCCGACGGCGTCAACGGCGGGCTCGTACGGCGGCAGGAACCGCCCTTCTGTAAACAACCAACACGCGCAACCGAGCTTCATCGTGCCCCTCCACGGTACGATCGTCGCCGCTATGGTGGGCCGTCGGTCCCCGTGCGCGGCGCCTCGCGACGAGGCCGTTCGAAGGTGGTGCGGAGATCTACGACCCGGCCTTCGCGGGCGGATCGTTGGACGGCCAGCGTGATCTCCAGCACGTGACGGGCATGCGCCGCGGTCAACAGGAGCGGGGTCCCGCGTTCCAAGTGCTCCACCAGGTGTTCGACGCCGCTGACCAGGGTGTACGGCGGCGGATCGGGGCGCCTGCGGGGCGGATTGACCCGACCCCGGTAGACCGGCTCCGGGGTCGTCGAGCCGCGCAGCCCGCTGCCCGCGTCGGTGCGATAGACCTCGATCGGCGGCTCGTCGGGCGTAGACGCGAGGTTCATGACGCCCGTCTCCCCGTAGAACTCGATCCGCGGCCCTTTGGACGACAGCACGCAGTAGGTCGCGTCGACGTAGGCGAACGCGGCGTCCCCAAAATCGAGCAGGAGATGCGTGTTGTCGTCGACCTCGACATCGATGGCGCGACCGCGGGCCGGTCCGTGAGCGACCACCCGGCGCGGGATGGCCACCCCGGAAAACGCGGTCACGCGCCTGACCGGTCCGAGCGCGCCCGTGAGCACGTGGAGCGGATAGACGCCGAGATCGTAGAGCGGTCCGGCTCCCGCCTTGTGGAACCAGGTGGGGTCGGTCAGGAAATCGGGGATGCGATCCGGCCCCGGATTGCTGGCGCGCGCGCGCGCAAAGCAGATCTTGCCGATCACGCCCGCGTCCAACCATTGCTGCGACTGCCGGATGTCGGGGTGCACGAGCAGCGCCGGCGCCGCGGCCACGGTCACGCCGGCCCGCGCGGCGGCGTCGATGATCGCGTCGGCGTCTTCCAGGCGCGTCGCGATCGGCTTTTCCGTGTAGACGTGCTTCCCCGCGGCGAGCGCGCTCAACGTGACCTGCGCGTGCACGGGCATCGGCGTCAAGTTCACCACGAGATCGACATCCGCGCCGAGCAGATCCTCCACGCTCGGATAGGCCCGCGGAACGCCGTGCCGCTGCGCCATCTCGGCCGCGCGCCCGGCGACGGGGTCGGCGACCGCTGCGAGGTCCAGGCACCCGTCACGGGTCAGTCGCGCCAGGCCAGGCAGGTACGTATGCTGGGCGACGTCTCCGCAGCCGGCGACGCCGACCCTCATGCGCGGCATGCCACGGCCCTACCCTTCCGACCGCGGCAGACGTCGGTCGACGGAGGACAGGGGCGGAAACACCTTGTGCGGCTCCGCCTGGTACCAATAGGCGGTACTCGCATAGTCGTCGGAACGGCGGTTCGCGTGCCCGTGCTCGATCGTGACGCGGATCGAGCGTTCGAAGTAGATGGGGTCTTCGATGTGATAGCGGTACAGCGAGATCTTCCCGGCCCAGTTCGGTCCTCCCGGCATCGTCACCCCGAAGTACGGCGACGCGAACGCCTCCTGCGGACACCAGGCGGTGTTGAAGTAATCCTCCGTCCCGGTGCCGTGCAGCGCCGGCGGCCACGGCTCCCCATCCACGAAGATCATGTCGTCGCCTTCCCCGTACCAGTTCCGGCCGCGCGTCTCCGTCAGGTTGTGAATGTCGAGGTGGCAGCCCACGTAGTGCCCGGAGCCCTCGGCGTCGAGGATCACGAAGTTGCCCGCGCCCGTGACGTTCGTGCCCTCATACTGGTACACTTCGAAGTTCATTCCCTCAGGCGACATGCCGTCGCACGGATTTTCGCGCCGCCACTGCGCGTGGAACCGTCCCAAGTCGTCAGCGAGGCGGCGATACCGCTCGTAGTCGACGTAGTAGTAGAGGCGCGCTGCGGTGTGCGCGCTCTCGTTGGCCACCTCGACGCGGGCGTGGGTGGCGAACGGCATGGGGAAGTAGCACGTCAGCCCCCGCCCCGCCTGCGGCGACATGCACAGCGGCAGCGACGCGAAGTTGCGCGTCTCCGCGTGGCCGATGCCGAAGAAGTCACCGAGCGGCACCTCCACGCTGGGGGTCGCCTCGCCGTCCCACCAGATGCGCAGCACGAGCGTGCGCAGATAGTGCGCCGCCTTGCACGCCGCCGTCATCCAGACGTGTGTGACGCACCCCGGTCCGTCCGCGTCGAGGAGCCCCGCCGACTCGCCCGGCGCGATCCAGACGAAGTCCTCATTTCCGCCGCGGCGGTCATAACTGGACGCGCGACAGCTCCGGGCCGCCCGCAACCTGGCAAGGCTGCGGAGCGGCCCGCCGATCGTGCCGTCACTCTCGGGCATGCGCACGGCCTACTTCATCCGGCCCGACTTCTTGAGAATGTCGGTCAGCTTGGCCGCCCCCTCGTCCGCAGCGGCCTTCGGATCCTGCACGCCCGCCAACGCCGCGGAGCACACCACCATGAGCGCCGCCTCGGACTCCAGTTCCTCCGGTTCGTTGTACATCGGCGTGCCGCGGTCCAGCGAGCGAAGCGCCACATCGGCCCACGGCCACTTGGCTCGGACCCCGGAGTCCTGGAACACCGAACGCCGCGTCGGGGCGTTGGCCTTGGCGACGCTGGTCAACTGCGCCTGCTTCGCGGTCATGTAGGTCACGAACTCTCCGGCCAGGTCCTTGACGGCGCTCGCCCGCGGGACGCCGAACAACCATCCGCCGACCGGCGGCGCGCCCTGTTGGAGACTGTTCCACCCCGGCGCATCGGCCCACGCCCACTTGCCGGCCGTCTTGCTGTGCGCCGGGTCGTTCAGCGGGATCGCGTAGGGCGTGTGCATGATCGTCATCGCGTACCGTCCGTTCTGGCCGCCGGCGATCCACTCGTCCCACGCCCAGGTCGTGACCTCGGGCGGGACCACCTTGTAGCGGTTGTGGAGATCGGCGTAGAACGTCAGCGTCCGGACGCCGATGGGGTTGTTGAAGGTCACGGCGTACGTCTTGCGGTCCCACCAACCGCCGCCGCTGCTGAACAGATAACTGCCGTACTCGTAGGCGTTCCCGAACCCCTGCTTGCCGAGGACCGCCAGCCCGTACACGTCGCCCTTGGTGAGCTTCTGCGCGTAGTCGAGGAGTTGCGGCAGCGTGCGCGGCGGTTGCGTCAGGTTGGCGTCCTTGAACAGGTCGGCGCGGTAGTGCAGCATGCGCCCGATCACGCGGTACGGCAGCCCCACGGTCTTCCCGTTGTAGATGCCCATCTTGCGGGCCGCGCCCAGGATGTCGTTCGGGTCGTACGCCGCGCCGGCCTTGGCCACGGCGGGCTGCAGGTCCTCGAGGAACGGCGCGAAGCGCCCGCCCCAACTCGTTTCGAACATGAGCACGTCGAACGAGGGCGATCCCGAGACGAACTCGGTCATCGTCTTCTGCGTCAACGCGTCGTATGCCTGATACGTCGCTTCGACGTGAATCCCGGTATCCCGCTCGAACGCCGGGATCAGGTCCTCGCTCAGCGCCTGGACCGCAGCACCCGTCGTGCCGGCAAACCGAACCGTGCCGCGGGTGGCTGCCGCCGAGGCCCGCGACGCGATGCCGCCCGACGCCATGCCGCCCAACCATGCCCCGGCGAGCCCGCCCCCCATGAGGCGCGCACCGGTTGCCAGTGCCGTTCGACGACTGATTTTCCGCTTCATGCTCAAGCCCCCTTTTCCCACCTGGATCAGCCTTTGACCGCTCCCGTCGTCAGACCGACGACCATGTAGCGCTGCACGAAGAACGTGAAGAACAGCACTGGCAGCGCGATCACCGTACCGGCCGCCATCGCGATGCCCCACGAGGTCCCCATCTCCGTGATGAACCCCGCCGTCAGCACCGGTAGCGTCGGCGCGTGGCGGCTCGTCAAGATGACCGCGAACAGAAAGTCGTTCCACGCGAGCATGAGCGCGAAGATGCCGGACGCGACGATCCCGGGCGCGCTCAGGGGCAGGATCACCTTGTACAGACACTGCCAGCGGGTGGCGCCGTCGATCAGTGCGGCTTCCTCGAGATCCGCCGGCAGATCCAGGAAGAAGCTCCGCAGGACCCACACGACGAACGGCAGGTTGAAGGTCGTGTACGCGAGGATCAGCCCGACGATCGTGTCGAGCAGGTGCAGATTGCGCATGATCAGATACAGGGGAATGACCGTGGCGATCGGCGGCAGCATGCGCAGCGCCAGGAGAAAGAACATCACCGGCCGGGCCCCGCGAAACCGGAGGCGGGCAAACGCGTAGGCCGCGGGCGCCGCCAGCGCGAGCGAGAGCACGGTTGCACCTCCGGCGGCCGCGACGCTGTTCCGGAAATGCAGGAGCAGGTCGATCTTGAACTCGCTCGGGTGCAACCCGATCAACGCCGCGTAGTTGTCCAGGGTCGGCCGGAAGAACCAGTGGGGCGGGGTCGCGATGACGTCCACGGGCGCTTTGAACGACACGGCGATCATCAGCAGGATCGGGAACATGAACACCGCGGTCGCCAAGACCAGCGCGGCGGTGACGACGACCGTCTCGAGATCGCGCCGGGTCCAGTTCGTCGCATGCGGTGTCGCGCGCGCGACCGGGCGAGCCATCGTGGTCCTCAGCGCACCCATGCGCTCACCCCGCCGCGCCGGCGACGAACGCCCCCGCCGGTGCGCGCTACGCCGACCATCTGCCGCATCACGTCTACGCCTCTTGCGTCCGCAGGCTCCTCGTCAGGTAGTACAGGTACCCGACGGAGATGCCGGCGGTGATGATGAGCATGATCCAGGAGAGCGCGGCCCCCTGCCCCACGGCAAAGAAACGGAAGCTCATGAGAAAGTCCGTCATGCTCAACGTCTCGGTTCGCCCGGCGGGCCCGCCCTGCGTCAGCATCCAGATGATGTCGAAACCGCGAAACTCAAAGATCGTGCGGATCAAGAGCGCCACCAGGATCGTCGGCATCAGGAGCGGCACGATGATGTAGCGGAAGATCTGCCGGGCGGATGCGCCGTCGATCATCGCGGCCTCGAACGGCTCTCGCGACAACGACTGCAGCGCGGCCAGCAGCAAGATCATGACGAACGGCGTGTTCGTCCAGATCGTGGCGATGATCGCGGCGGCGGCGGCGTACCGGACCTCGCCCAACCACGCCAGGTGGCCCAGATGGAAGATCTGGTTCACGGCCCCATAGTTGGGATCGTACAGGAGCCCCCAGACCAGCCCGGTGCCGATCGGAGTCATCAT
>DASQGM010000405.1:0-5641 GCA_035632615.1 bacterium
CGCGCGCCGCGCGTTCGTCCGCGACCGGAGTGCCGCGCTAGCGCGCCCGCGTGATCTTGCGAAGCCCGCGGGGGTGGTCCGGATCGTGCCCGCGCGCGCGGGACAGGTGGTACGCGAGCAGTTGGAGCGGAAGGACGTACACGTGCGGGCTCAGCCGCTCGTCCGGCACCGCCGGCATTTCCACCGGCACGACGGCCTTGCGCAGCATCGGGCGGTCCGATGAAAGCACGACCGTGTGGGCGTGGCGCCGTCGCAGTTTCGAGGCGAGCGCAGAGAGATTGGGGAGCACGCGGCCCGGGGGCGCCGCGAGCAGCACGGGGAAGCCGCGCTGGACAACGGCGATCGGCCCGTGGAGCAGATCGGCGGCCGAGATCGGCTCCGCCACCAGGTAGCAGGTTTCCTTGAGCTTGAGGGCGGCCTCTCGCGCGGTCGCGTAGTTATACCCGCGGGACGTCACGAGGCACTCTTCGACCCGGCGCCAGCGCCGGGCCACAGCGCGAATCCGGTCGTCGGTGGCGAGCGCCCGCGCCATGAGGGCGGGGAGCGCCCGATGGGCTTCGACAAGACGCCGGCCGCCCGCCGCCTCAGCGACGAGCAGGCTGAGCGCGGTCAGCTGCGCGGTATAGGTCTTGGTCGCAGCGACACTGCGTTCGGGGCCGGTGCGGAGGAGCAGCGTGTCGTGGGCCGTGCGCGCGAGGGGGGATCGCTCCTGGTTCGTGACGGCGACCGTGCGGGCGCCGTATCGCCGTGCGATCTCGATGAACTCGACGATATCCGGCGAGGCGCCGGACTGGGAGAGTCCGACGACCACCGCGCCGCGCAACCGCAGTCGCGCGCCGTAGATGGTCAGGACCGACGGTGCCGCCAGCGAGACGGGGATGCCCCACACCGTCTCGATCAGATACCGGCCGTAGAGCGCGGCGTTGTCGGAGGTGCCCCGCGCCGCGAGCACGATCAATTCCGGCGGCGTGCGGCGCAACCGGCGGCCCAGCCCCGCGATCGTCCCGCCCTCGGCGTCGCAGAGGCGCGCCACGACGTCGGGCTGTTCGAGGATCTCGCGGCGCATCAGCTGCCCCGGCGCGTCCGCGGCGGGTGGTCGCTTACGCATCGGTCAGCAGCCGTGCCGAGACGTCCTCGGGCCCGATCTCGATCAACGCGCCGGCGGTCTTGCCGTCGCCCATCGTGCAGTTGACGACGAGCGTCTCGCCGAGGCGCTCGATGCCGCCGGCCTCGTGCACGTGTCCGCACGTGAGCACGCGCGGCCGGAGCCGCACGACGAGATCCAGGACGGCCCGGGTCCCGATGTGCCGGCCTGAGTACGCGACGTCGAGTGTGCCCGCAGGGGGTTCGTGCGTCACGAGCACGTCGCATCGTGACGTCGCGTGCGGTCCCCCGAACGTGACGCCGGCGATCTCGACCGGGGTGCTCCCGGCGAGCGCCCCGCGTCCGACGATCTCGGCGACCGCCCGGGGCCCGTCCATGTTGCCGGGGACGGCGAGGACGGGAACCGGAAAGGCGTCCAGCAGGCCGAGCGCTTCCTCCCCCCAGCCGGCGTGGGTCAGGTCACCGGGCAGCAGGAGGACGGCCGGGGCGTGCTCGTCAACCAGGGCGCGCACGCGGGCGATCCGGTCCGGGCGGCCGTGGAGGTCCGCGCAGGCGAGAATCCGCATCGGTGCATTGTCTTCGACGCGCCCTGCCGTGGTTCATCCGAGCGCGCGGTCGTGCCGTGGGAGCCCGGGTCGCGCGAACGGCAGGGGGGGAGGCGACGCAGCGGGAAGAGCATGGCAGTGGAATGAACCGCGCGGCGGCATCTCGGTGCCGGGGCCGCGCAAGGAGTGTGACTTGGCATGCCGCAGACCTCTCGGCGCGAGCGACGCGCCCAGCGGCGTGGGACGAAGGAGGCGCCTGCGTCGCCCGCCCGCGGGCGTTCGTGGGTGTGGGGGCTCGTGGTCGTGGCGCTCGTCGCGGCCGGCGGCGGCGCGTGGTGGTGGCTGTCGGCGGCGCATCCGCGCGCGGCGGCCCAGCAGACGGGCGAGCGCATCCCGGATGAGGGGTACGCGCACGTGCCTGTCGGAACCGTCGTCCCGTACCGCGCGCATCCGCCGGCGTCGGGGCCGCACTATCCGGCGCCCGCCCCCGCGGGCGTCTACGTGGACGGGCTCGAGCCCGGGTTTTGGGTCCACAACCTGGAGCACGGTTACGTCGTGGTTCTGTACAAGCCGCCGATCTCCGGCGATCTCGTGACGCAGTTCCGGGCGATGGTGCGGGAGTTTCCACCGAGCAAGTTCGGGAACGTCAAGCTCGTGTTCGCCCCCTACGAGAACATGTCGCACCGTTTCGCGCTGCTGTCGTGGGACTGGCGGATGTGGCTCGACCTGTTCGACCGGGCCAAGGTGCTGGAGTTCTATCGCGCGCACGTCGATCAAGGGCGGGAAGACCTTCCGTAGAGCGGCGTAGGAACTTGATGCGGCCGGCGTCGCCGACCGCCGGGGAGGGAGAACGGCGATGAAGATGTACGTGGGTGGCGAGTGGATCGACAAGCGGCAGACGATTCCCGTGGTCAACCCATACGACGGCTCGGTGGTCGACACCGTTCCGAAAGCGGACGCCGACGACGTGCAGCGCGCGCTCGCGACCGCTGTCCGAGGCGCCGCCGTGATGCGGCGGCTGACCGGCTACGAGCGTTTCCAGATCCTGCGCAAGGCGGCGGACCTGCTGCTCGCGCGCACTGAGGAGTTCGCGCGCACGATCACGCTGGAGGAGGGCAAGATCATCGGCGAGGCCCGGGTCGAGGTGTCGCGCGCGGCCGAGATCCTCGCGCTCTCCGCCGAGGAGGCGAAGCGTCTCTACGGCGAGGTCATCCCGCTCGACGGGGCCCCCGGCGTCAAGACGCAGATGGGCTTCACCCTGCGCGTGCCGTGCGGCGTCGTGGTGGGGATCAGCCCGTTCAACTTCCCCCTGCATCTCGTGGCGCACAAGGTCGGCCCGGCGCTCGCCGCCGGCAACAGCGTCATCCTGAAGCCGGCGAGCGACACGCCGCTCAGCGCGTTGAAGCTCACCCATCTCCTGCTGGAGTGCGGCCTGCCGGGCGACGCCATCCAGTGCATCACCGGGAGCGGCCAGGATGTCGGCGAGGCGCTGTGCGCGGACCCGCGGGTGCGAAAGATCACGTTCACCGGCAGCCGCGACGTCGGCGAGCGGATCTGCAAGGTCGCGGGTCTGAAGAAAGTGACGATGGAGCTCGGGAGCAATTCCCCCCTCATCATCATGCCGGACGCGGACCTCGAGAAGGTCGCCACCGCGGTCGCGGCGACCGGGTATGCCAACGCGGGGCAGGTGTGCATCAGCGCCCAGCGCGTCATCCCGCTGCAACCCATCTATCAGGAGTTCCTCGCGGCGCTGAAGCCCAAGGTCGCGGCGCTCACGACCGGCAATCCGCTGGACGAGGGCACCCGGATGGGCCCGATGGTGCGCGAGGCCGACGCGGCGCGCGTCGAGGCGTGGGTCAAGGAGGCCGTGGCGGCCGGCGCCAAGCTCGTCGTCGGGGGCGAGCGCCGTGGCGCGATGCACGCGCCGACGGTTCTGGCCGACGTCACGCCGCAGATGCGGATCTCGAAGAGCGAGCTGTTCGGCCCGGCGGTGGCGGTGACGCCGGCGGCGACGGTCGACGACGCGATCGCGCTGGCCAACGACACCAACTATGGGCTGTCGGCCGGGGTGTTCACGCAGAACATCAACTCGGCGATGCGGTTCGCGCGGGAGGTCGAGGCCGGCAACATCCACATCAACTGGGGGCCGCAGTGGCGCGCGGACCTCATGCCCTACGGCGGGCTGAAGGAGAGCGGCTTCGGGAAGGAGGGCCCGAAGTACGCGGTCCAGGAGATGTCCGAACTCAAGATGGTGGTGATTCACCTGTCGTAGGGAGAAGCGGCAGGCGGGAGGACGCGATGAGGGCAGTGCGCGTGCACGCGTACGGCGGGCCCGAAGTGTTGCGGTACGAGGAACTGCCGACGCCGGGGCCGGGCGCCGGAGAAGCGCTGGTGCGCCTCGAGGCGTCCGGCGTCAACTTCGTCGACATCTACCAGCGGATGGGCCAGTACAAGACCCCGCTGCCGTTCACGGCGGGATCCGAGGGCGCGGGTGTCGTGGAGTCGGTGGGCCCGGGGACCGCGGACGTGCGGGTCGGAGATCGCGTGGCGTACGCTGATGCGCTCGGTGCGTACGCCACGCACGCGATCGTGCCGGCGGCGCGCCTCGTGCCGATCCCGGCGGGCGTGGACGCCCGCCAGGCGGCGGCCGTGATGCTCCAGGGCATGACCGCGCACTATCTGTCGCACTCCACCTTTCCGCTGAGACCGGGGGAGCCGGCGGTCGTCCACGCCGCGGCCGGCGGTGTCGGGCTGCTACTCGTGCAGATGGCGAAGATGCGCGGCGCCCGCGTGATCGGCACCGTTTCCACGCCGGAGAAGGCGACGCTTGCCCGCGAGGCCGGAGCCGACGAGGTCATCCTGTACGAATCGCTGGACTTCGAGGCGGAGGTCAAACGGCTCACTGGCGGACGGGGCGTGCCTGTGGTGTACGACTCGGTGGGCAGGACCACGTTCGAGAAGAGCTTGAACTGCCTGTCACCGCGCGGCTACATGGTGCTGTACGGTCAGTCCAGTGGGCCGGTCCCGCCGATGGACCCTCAGATCCTCGCCCGGAAGGGTTCGCTGTTCATCACCCGGCCCACGATGGGCAACTACATCCAGACCCGCGACGCGTTGCTCGAGCGCGCGGAGGCCGTGCTGGGGTGGATGGCTTCCGGCCGGCTCCGGGTGCGGATCGATCGCACCTTTCCGCTGCCGCAGGCGGCGGAGGCGCACCGGGCGCTCGCCGGCCGGGGGACGACCGGAAAGCTCCTGCTGATCCCCCAATAGCGTCTGGGGCGAGCGGCGCCGCAGGTCTTCCACGCCGCGCGTCCCGCCGGCCGTTCTTCCTCGACGGCTCTGCCGTGGGCGGTTCTACCTCAGGACTTCGGCGCGAAGCGGCATCACGCCAGCCGATGCACCTGGGGGTGCGCTGCCAGCTCCGCTGGATATCGGGCTCGGGCGCGTGATTGCCGGCGCGACATAGCCGGCGTCCCGGCCGCGCCCGCGCTCTCGCTCCCGGTAGACCAGTTCGCCGCCGTAGTAGCCGGTGATCAGGAGTACGATGAGCGTCAGCGCCCCGGCGATCATCGCCAAACCCGGGCGGCGCAGCCTGTTGAGGTGGACGGCGATTCTCACGACGAGCCACAGCGCGACGACGGCCAGGAGCACGTAGCCCCAGTGTTCGTGAACCTCCACGCGGCGCCCGTTGAAGAACCGCTGGATCGCCGGCAACTGGGCCTGGATCGCCCTGATCCCCTCGCCGCCTTCGCGCTCCCGCGCCTCGGGCGTGATGCGGCCGCTGAGCACGGCCAACACCGAACCCACGGCCCCTGCGACCAGACAGTACAGACCGGCACTGCGGAACGACTGCGACTTCCACAAGATGCCGATGACGTCGAATAGAAAGGCAAGGCACAACAGCGCGATCGGGAAGTGAGCCAGGATCGGGTGCGACTCGACGCGCCAATTGAAGTGGAGCGGCAACGGTATCCCTCCGTTCGCGGGGCTCA
>DASQGM010000406.1:0-2405 GCA_035632615.1 bacterium
GATCGAGCGCGGACATTTCTGGCGCGCCAGGTGCTGCTCACAGAACGCGATCAATTCGCGCTCGAGCGCGGGCCCGGTCTCGACACCAGGCATCGCCTGAACGACCGCCTTGACCTCTTCTCCCAGGTCGACGTTCGGCACGCCGAACACCGCCGCGTCCGCCACCTTGGGATGCGTGATCAGCAGGTTCTCGCACTCCTGCGGATAGATGTTCACGCCGCCGGAGATGATCATGAAGGTCGCCCGGTCGGTGAGATAGAGGAAGCCGTCGTCGACGTAGCCGACGTCGCCGACCGTGCTCATCGTCCCGTCGGCGGAGCGCGCCTCGGCCGTCTTGACCGGATCGTTGAAGTACTCGAACGGCGTCGCGGTCTTGAACCACACCGTACCGGGCACCCCCTTCGGGCAGGGCTGCATGTGCTCGTCGAGGATGTGCAGGTCGCCGAGCAGCACCCGGCCGACCGAGCCCCGGTGGGCCAGCCACTCCTGGGTGTCGCACGCGGTGAAGCCCAGGCCCTCGGTCGCGCCGTAGTACTCGTGGATGATCGGACCCCACCATTCGATCATCTGCTCCTTGACCGCCACCGGGCAGGGCGCCGCCGCATGGATCGCGATCTCCAGCGAGGACAGGTCGTGGCGCCGGCGCGCGGCCGCCGGCAGCTTCAGCATCCGCGAGAACATCGTCGGCACCAGCTGGCTGTGCGTGACGCGATACTTCTCGACCAGCGCGAGGTAGGCCTCGGGGTCGAACCGCTCCATGATGATCGCGGTGCCGCCCTGCCGTATCGTGAGCGAGACCGCGGCCTGCGGCGCGGAGTGATAGAGCGGCGCCGGCGACAGGTAGATCATGCCGTCGCGGTACCGCCAGAGCCGGACCAGGAAATCGAACAGCGGCAGGGGCTGTGACGGCGGGTTCTCCGGCAGCGGGCGCAGGATGCCCTTGGGCCGTCCGGTGGTACCCGAGGAATAGAGCATCGGGGTGCCGAGGCTCTCGTCGGCGATGGGCGTGTCCGGCCAGCGCGCCACCGCCGTCGCGTAGTCCACGAACGGGCCGTCGTCGCCCGTCCCGTCGACGATCAAGCACAGCGTGACCTTCGGGCACTGGCGGATCGCCGCCATGGCCACGTCGCGCTTGGCCCGCGACGTGATCAGGGCCTTCGATTCACTGTTGTTGACGATGTAGGCGAGCTCGTCCGGGGTCAGGTAGGAGTTGATGCAGGTGTAGTAGAGCCCGGACCGCTCGCCGGCCCCGCAGCATTCGAGATAGCGACCATTGTTCTCCATGAAGATCGAGTAGTGGTCGAGGCGCTCGAGGCCATGGGCGCGCAGGAGGTGTGCGAGGCGGTTGGTGCGCGCCTCGTACTCCGCGTAGGTGACGGTCTCCCCGCTGCCCGCCATGATGAACGCCGCCTGTCCGGCGCGTTCCCGGGCATGTCTGCCTGGATACATTCTTGTCTCCGTGACCGGAGGTGACGGCGAGATTATCACACGGACCGGCGTATACTTCAGGTCGTATGGGCTGCCAGGACGATCCGGCCCGCTTCCTCGAGCCCACCGCGTTCGTGGACAGCGACGCGCCGGACGTGATCGCCTTCGCCCGCGAGGCGTGCGCCGGGGAGACCGACGAGGTCGCGAAGGCGGTGCGCCTCTACTACGCGGTCCGCGACCGCATCACCTACACGCCGTACTGCGACTTCCGGTCACCGGAGACCTACCGGGCGAGCGCCTGCCTGGCCCGCGGTGGCGGCTTCTGCGTGGCCAAGGCCGCGCTCCTCGCGGCGGCGGCCCGGGCGGCGGGGATTCCCGCGCGCGTCGGCTTCGCCGACGTCCGCAACCACCTGTCGACCCCGCGGCTGCGCGCGCTGATGGGCGGCGATGTCTTCTACTACCACGGCTACGCGGAGCTGTACCTCGGCGGACGCTGGCTGAAGGCCACGCCCGCCTTCGACCGGGCCCTCTGCGAGCGATTCGGGGTGGAGCCCCTGGAGTTCGACGGGCGGGCCGACTCTCTGTTCCACCCGTACGATCGGAGCGGCCGCCGGCACATGGAGTACCTGCGCGACCGGGGCGCGCAGGCCGACGTCCCGGCCGCCGACATCATGGCGACGTTCGAGGACGCCTACCCGAACCTCACGAAGGGCGAGCGGCCGGCCGGACAATTCCACGAGGAGGCACGACCCGCGCCCGGCGACTGAGATCGACCGCGTCGGCAGCACGGGCGCAATGAATGCGCGCGGGGCAGCGGCCCACGCGCCGTCTGTGCGCCGCGTGAGGTGCTGGCGGACATGAAGACCGCCGGGCACGGATCGCTCTCCTCGCCCTGGCGGGCGATCGCAGCGTTCTTCGCCCGCGACCTCGTGCCGGGGCGGTGAGGTCGCTGCGGCGCCGGGTGTGGGGTACGCGGC
>DASQGM010000407.1:0-9692 GCA_035632615.1 bacterium
AGGATTTAGAAAAGCCCCGCGGGCCTGACACTTCCCCTGCAAAGGCTCCCACGCGCAAACCCCTATAGAATAAGGCCTGGCGCGCGACAGATCGAGTCCACGGATTTACGGCCCGTTTCGAGCATCGAAGCGTTATCGCCACGCACGACTCCGCGAAAAGCAGATCGAGGTCCGGCGCCAGCCCCAAACACTCATCGAGCGCTAGAGCTTAATTTTCAATGGTTTGCGGAATGGCAGCGGAATACGAGCCCCACCTGGACCGGACCAACAATGGGATGACGCGTCACTTGCGTCACACCGAGACCGAGAACGGGAGAAAGACAGAACGACGCCCGCCATAGGACCACCCCAGGGCATCCATCCCAGAAATAGGGGACGAACGGAAGAACCGCGACGTCCGCGGGCGCCCCCGGCCAGTGCCGGACGACCTCCACCGCACCCGACGCCGCGTCCACGAACGACAGGGTCGCGCCGGTGGCGCCGGCTGGAAGCGCGGCGACGCTCGCGGCAACCGCGGTCGGCGTCCCGGGGGATCCCGCGCTCGTAGGTCCCAAGGCAAGCACCGCACCGGCAACGACCGCAACACCCATGGCGACGACCCACCCGCGCGCGCGCATCACGACGCGGTCACGCGCGGACTCGGCCAGTCGCGCGCATGATGGTGGCCTCTTGTGCGCCTCCCGTGCCTTCGGACCAGGGGCTGGCGGACCCGGTCGCGATGTTCGGCTCGAGTTGATCGCGGCTTTGGCGCTCGATCCACCCTGCCGCCTGTCGTTGAAGCCACATCGGTCCGGAAAGCACTCCCTGGCCAAACGTGGTCCCCTCGACGAACTGCCCCACTAGGTGCTCCGCCCGCAGCATCGCGTAGATCCCGATCCCCGTACCCACGAGCATCACAAACAGATACCCGACCAGATTGAAGAGCAGCGCGCCGAGCGCCGCGGCGGGATCGGCGCCGGGCTGCAGCCACCCCTGTTGGAAGCCGGACGCCGCGTCGCGCACCGGCACGATGACGGCGAGGTACAGTACGGCGGCATGGATCACGCGGACACAGAACACGATGAGGGCCGTCCGTACCACCACAACCGCCCAGCGGCCGGTCCAGCGCTGGGTGGCCGGCGCCGCCAACAGCGCGATCGCCAAGGGCGCGAGGAACGTCGCGAGCAGCAGCGTCAGATGCGCGAAGAACAGGATGGCTAGGTAGACCATGACGCCAACCGCAAACAGGAGCACACCGAGCAGCAAGCCGATCACGAGCACCGTCAAGGCCCACGGATACGTAAACCACGGGCCCGCGACGTTGAACAAGGTGGTCATCTGCGGAACGAGCCATCCCTGCACGAATTGATCCCAGCTCTGGCCGATCAGTCCGTTGAGCACGGCGCTACCGGCGTCCCGAAATGCGTCAAACCCGAGGACGATCGCCCGCGTGAGCGGCCCCACCGCCGTGAGGAGCCCCCCGGCAACCAACAGGCGCCCAAACGCCTCGATGAGGTCCAGTTGCCGGCCCGGACGGCTGGACGCACCTACGTGCCCCAGCCACAACACGGTGAACACGGCCCATGCGAGTCGTCCCATCGACGCCGCGGCGCCCGTCGAGACCAACCATGTCTCGAGGGCCGTGAAGACGTCTGCGATCGCGCGCTCGATGTCGCTGGGCATGTGCGGCCTGGCGCCAGTCGTCAGTACAACGGGACGAGCGGCAGTTCAACGTCCGACGGCTCGCCGGCGCCGGCGAGCATTTGTGACAACGCCTGGCCGCCGGCCCGAACCGCGTCCATGAGACCGAGCCGCGCGTCGAGCTCCCGCCGATCCCGCTCTGCGTCGCGCGCGGCCAACGCGGCTGTCGTCTCTCCAAGCGTTCCCATTTGCTGGCTGACAGCGGCAAGTTGTTGCGCGAGCACGGTGAGGCGCTCCGCGAGCGCCGTGTCGAGATCCGCCTGCTGTTGCATGCCGGCCCCCATGCCCGCGACGAGCATCTCGATACCCGCGCGAGAGCTCGGCAGCTGGGGCGCCCCCTGCAACAGCGCCGCGCCGACCTGCCGCGCCGCCAGCGCGGCCGCCGGCAACGCGGGGTCCGCAGCCACCGCAGCGGCGTCCTTAGACGTTATCGAGACCGCGACCTGCTGGCGGACGTTTCCGGCCGCCACCGCCGCGGACGTCGCGGCGATGCCGATCGCGTCATTCGCGAGCGAGGGGTTGGCGGAGACGTACGCTTGGTGGTCGGCGACCGGCGTGCCGGGTTGGGCCGGGCTCCGCCACGCGGCGAGCACGGCTGTCAGCATCCGTCGAAGATCGTCTGGAAGTCCCGACATCGAGCCGACCAGTCGAGCAAGATCAACCCCCTGAGGGAGATCCCCAGGTGTGGCTGCGACGATCTCCGCAATTGCGTTGCCGGTCGCCTCCCGTGCACTGCGCACCCACCCGGAGACCGCATCGAGAACCTGCTGCACGCCGGCGATGGCGCTCTCGAGATCGTTGAAGATCGACGTAGAACTTGCGCCCCCAGGTTCCCACTGCGCCAGGGGAATGATCGGAAAGAACGGCGGCAGTCCCGGTGGCAGCGGGCGTGGGGGGCCCGATGGCGGTGACGGGACCGGAACCGTCCCCGGACCGTCCACCGCGGGTGCCGTCCCCGCCCGTGCCTTCTGAACGGACGCCGGCCCGATGCCCGACATCACGGTGCCGACGAGAATCGCAAGCACCAGCAGCCGTGTCGCCCAACCCCGACGCCACGACAAGCTGAACGGCGTGCCGACCGCCGCGCGGATCGACCTGGCAGGGTAGCGTGCCTGATGGGTCAGCATGGCTCGCTTCCTCCTTGGTGTGAATGGTCCCGTAGCGCACGCGGAACGCAGCGTTAGTATGTCCCCTCTCGATACCGCGCAACCGGCTACGCTCGAGGGCTCAATCACTCTGCGGCGGCGCCCGCCGTTGTGCCGCGAGCTGTTGCACCGCAGGCCAAACGCCGATCTCGCGACCGAGCCGGTCCCGCTCGAGCCGTTCGGCCGCGGTTGTCGTCGCGATCACATAGTCCTCCGGAATGTCCCGGACGACGACCACGCCGCCTTCCCGTCCCTCGAGCAGATCCAACACGATCAAGACCTCGTTGAACACGCCGCGGCGCTGGCCGAGGCTCTTCCAGAGCGCGCGGTACTGATCGTCCAAGTGCAACACGGGCGCGACCCGGTCCACGTTCGCGGTGCGCGTCAGGACTTTCATCGGCGCGTTTTCCAAGATGCCCCGCGCGTGCTCTCCCTCAAAGTCCTCGAGCCGTTGGCTGATCGCCATCACCCCCGCGCCGAACTTCCGAAACCGCCGAAACATTCCGACGAGGGACTCGGCGGCCACGGGGTTAAGCAGCGCCGCCCAGGTTTCGTCGCTCACCACGTACTTCGGCCGCTGCGCTTCGGTGCGGATCCTGCGGTAGATCAGGTGGTTGGCGAGCAGCGCGGCGATCGGCGCCAGCTCGGGGTACTCAGCGTCCAGCCCCTCGGTGTCCAGACAGACGAGCGGTGCGTGAAGGTCCACGGTGGACGGCCGGTCGAGAAGTCGCGCGTAGACACCGTGCCCGGTCCAGCGCTCGAGGCGACGCGCGATGCCGCGGGCGACGGCCCATTCCTCCGGTCCGGCGTCCTGCCGCCCAACCTGCTCGAACGTGCGCAGTGTCCGCACCACGTCCCGCAGCAAGACCGGCGCACCCGCGGCGCGGGCGTACGCCTGCCGAATCGCAGACTCGAGGACGGCGAGTTCCTGCCGGCTCGGCGCGGCCGCCGGCTCCACAACCATCAGCGCGACCAGACTCCGGAGGAGCACGAGGTGCGCGGGGTCGGGTTCGATCTCCCCCGGGAGCAGCTCAAACGGGTTCACCGCCACGTCCGCAGCCGGATCGAGCCGCACGTGCTGCCCACCGTACACGTCGCAAAACGCCCGGTACGCGCCTCCCTTGTCCACGATCACGATTATCGGATCAAGCGCGAGCAAGTGGGACAGCCACGCGATCGCAAAATGCGTCTTTCCGCCGCCGGACTCGCCCACGACTACGGCATTCCATGAAGGCAGTCGCGGGTCGAACGGATCGAGGCTCACCAGGCTCTCCCCGCGCGTCAGAAACGGACACACGGGGCGGCCGCCGCCCCGCCACGGCGCGTAGCAGGGAATGAAGTCGGCGGCGTTGCTTGTCAGCATACGAAGCAGGCGCTCGTTCGGTAGACCGCTGAACGGCGCAAGCTGAAAGAACTGCCGGCGGAGCGCGACCGACTCAATCCGGGCGTCAACTCCGGGAATCTGCCGGAACGCGTCCAGCGCACGACGCGCTGCTTCGCGCGCGCGTTCTGGGGTGCGCTCCTGCAGCACGGCCGCGGCGCCGACGCGCATCACACGCTCGCCGGTGAGTTGCACCAGATCGAGCGCACTGGCCACCTGGCGGTCCACGGCGCGTGTGTTCGAATCACCCCCATCCTGCGCGTGAACCGCCTGCCGGCTGAGCCGGCTCTTGAGCTCGAGCCGCTTAACCTGTTCGGATCGCGGATCGTTCCATGCCTCCATGACGATCCAACACGGTCCCGGTAGACTGAGCAGCGGCGCGAGCACGTTCGGCGACGTGGGACGGTCGGGCAACAAGTCCATGGCAACAACCGCATGTGCGAAGCCGTCCATCCAGAGAAAGTCCCATCGTCGATAGAGATCGGACCGCGCGAGCGTGGTTCGCAACGAGGGTCGTCCGAGCGTCGGCCAGGTCGCGAGCAGGCGCCGCGGGAACTCCACTTCCTGGCTACCCGCCGGCACCGGCGGCGGCGCGCCGGTGCGCTTTCGGCCCGGGTTGAAGTACCGCCAAACCACGGCCACGAGGGCGGCGTCAGTCATCGGCCTGGCGCGAAACCCTGCGCGGTCGGCGTGCACGGCCATCGCGTCGCGCAGAAACCGCAACTCCTCGAGATGGTGTCCATACACGGCAGCGTCGATCGGTGCCCACCAGCGTCGCGCACGCCGAGCTGGATGGTACGAAAGATCGAAGAACAGTCGGTAGTTGGTGAGACGCTCGTCCGCGTGTGCACGGCTCCATGCGGCCACCCGGCGACGGTGCAGATCACGAACAACCGGGTGCGGTGAGCAGCATCCCTCCGCGTACGTTCGAAGCACGTCCGTGTAGTCCGCGTGCACTTCGACGATGACGCGGAGGCACTCACCCTCCGGCACCGCCGCGTTCAACAGCGTGCGCAGGTGGTCGTTGCTGCCGGCAAGGCGTGCCGCATTCCACACTTCCGTTCCGGGAAGGGTGATCTCAAAACCGATCCGGTAGCTCCCATCGCGCAGCACCACCACACCATCGCCGACCGTCCAATAGGGGAGCTCGCGCGTGAGGCTTCCGGCCGGGTCGCTCCGCATCACAAGACGCTCACCGCAGGTAGGGATTGGCATCGACGTCCGGCTCAAGTTCGTAGGCGTGAGGCTCGCCGAGATACTCCAGCAGGTGACGGACGTAGTGGCGCGGAGTTCGCTCCCGCACGCGGCGCCAGATGACAAACAACAATCCGGTCATGAGCAGGGACGCGCCGGCCTCCGCGCGCGGCCACCCCAGCGCACTACCGATGACAAGATCGCTCACGCGCGACAGGACCACGAACGCCACGCCCAGTCCGAACCAGTCCTCCAACTCTACGCTGAGCAGGGTCACTGGCGAGTCGAGTTTACGATACACCGGGTGCTGCGGGAGCATCGGGTCAGCCGTGAATCATGCGGATGATCTGGCCGCCGAAGAACAGGATGACGGACCCGATGATCACCCACAGGGCGTTGCGCACCCCGTTCCGGTGATCGGCGACGATCACCGCGCCCGCGACCAGCAGCGCCGCCGTCGCGTACGCGAGTCCGAACGCGCCGGACAGGCTGAGCGCCGCCTCGTTGAACAGGTTGGTCAACGGCGCAAAGAGGTCGCCCCCGGATGGCGTCGTCTGAGCGGCGGCGCTGGGCGGATACACCGCTAGCCCGCCCGCGGCGGCGGCCCCGGTGGCCGCACTCGCGAGGATCCGGCGCGTGATGGGGTCGGACATTTCACGGCGCCTCCGTCACTAGGATGAGCAGCGGCGCCCCCGCGGAGATCTCGCTCGTCTCCACGGGTCCCGGGATGCCGCTGCGCGGCGTCATACCGTCCGCGAAGGACGAGGCAAGGTAGGCCCAGGGCGGCGCTGGTTGCCCCAGTGTCAACTGACCCCAACTTCCGGTGAGCGCGAGTCCCTGCTGAGCGAGCGCGCGCACATACTCCGCAGCCGCAAGTGCCGCGGCGGTCAGCGCCGCGGCCGCCGCCTGCGGGTGCCGCAACTCCGTCCGACCGGTCAGTCCGGGCACCAGTCGATCGGGATCCAGGGCGACGCCTCGAACAACGTCACCGCGTCGGGCCACGGTGAAAGCGATCTGGACGCGCCCATCCGCCCCCAGCGTCGCCTGCCCGAGCCACGTGGCCGCCGGACTCGTAGTCTCGGCGATCGCCGGCGAGGGTGGTCCCCCCGATGCCACGAGCACGCCTGTGGCGAGTCGCGCTCCGACGCGCGCGCCGATGGTCAAACGTTGTTCCGCGCTCGCGGCGCCGACCGGTCCTTCAACGCGCCCGACGGTTGCGGCGCTGCCCGCGCCCGGCAAGACTCCCGATTCGGCCTCGTCTCGGTCGCGGTCGTAGACGATGGGAGAACCCGCCCCGGCTGCAGCGCCCACACCCCCACCAGGCGGGGCGGGTGTCGCCGCGGTCGGTGACGGCTCCGGATCGAGATGGAACACCAACGGATCGCGGGGCGGCTCAGCACCGGGCCCCGCCAGCGCCGCAGGCGCGCTTGCAGCCGCACCCCACACCGGGAGCCCGGAGGGTGGAGTCGGCAGATCCACCAGCGGCGAGAACGCGCTGGGGTGGGCGGCGAGCGCCCGTGTGTGTTCAACTGCATGCGGCAGGGCGAACGCCAGGTGGGGCACCACTGCGGCCACCGGGCGGCGAGCCGCTGCGACGGATACATGGTGTCGAAACATCGCGGAGCCGGCCAGGAGTAGGAGGATGATGCCGGCCAATCCGAGCGGCACCGCTGCGGCGATATGGCGCTTGGCGATCAGCCGGTCCCCGACGTCGCTCTCATGCTCCGCCCACCAAAACAGCTGACGCCGCACCGCGCTCCACCAGCGTCGCCGAACGAGCACGCGCTCGCTGTCGAGCCGGATCTCCGTCCCGGACAGTTCCGCGAGGATCTGCGAGTATACGCGCGGCGCCTCGACCGCCAGCCGCGCCAGCGCGGAAGGCACAGCGCCGGGGGACAGGTCCACGTCGTCGCCGAGTACATCGCGAACCCGCCGTGTCGTTTCGGGGCTGAGAGTGATCTCCATTGGAACCACGCCGCTCCCGTCGCGGACCGCCCTCTGTGGTTTGCGTTCAGATGCTCATATGTCTAGGCATCAATATATCTGAAACGTGCCACGCGTCAAGAGGCGAACTGTTGCTCTCCAGCGAAAAGCACGAACATGGTGACTTCGATGCGTGACGTGCGGAGGCTCGCCGCAGACGCGCTGGCGTGGCGATGCGATCCGAAGCAGCTCGAGTTCGGATCGACCGCGGATCTGGCGCGTGACGTGCAGATCATCGGACAGGAACGTGCGCTGCGCGCCCTCGAGTTTGGGCTCGCGGTCGAACAGATCGGCTACAACATCTTCGTCAGCGGGGCCCCGGGCACAGGGCGCAGCACCTACACGCGCGCCGAGGTCGAGCGGGCTGCGCGGACCCGCCCGACGCCCTCGGACTGGTGTTACGTCCGCAACTTCGCCAACGGCAGCCAGCCCACGGCGATCTCCCTCCAGGCGGGCCGCGGCCGGGCGTTCCAACACGACGTCGGGGAGATGATCGCGGAAGTGCGCGAGGGCCTGCGGCGCGCGTTCGCAAGTGAAGTGTACGAGCGGCGTCGGACCGAGATCATCAAGCAGTACGAACAGGCCGTCGGTGGCATCTGGCAGCGGCTTGAGGAACAGGCGCGTCAGCAGGGCCTCGTCCTGCAGCGCACCCCCGCGGGCGTGGCGACGGTGCCCGTCGATCTCCAGGGCCGCCCGATCTCCGAAGAGGTGTTCCAGCAGCTCCCCGAAGCCGACCGGGAGCGGATCGTGCAGCGCACCCAGGGCTTGCAGGATCTGGTCTCAGAGACGGTGCGACAGATCCGGGCCAAGGAACGGGAAGGACGCGAGGCGTTGCGGGCGCTCGAGCGACAGACCGCGCAGTACATGATCGACACGCCTGTGGAGCGGGTGAAGGAGCAGTACGCGGACCATCCGGCCGTCGCGGCGTTTCTCGACGCCACCAAGCAGGACATGCTGGAGCACCTCTCCGAGATTCGCGGCGACGGCGACGAGGAGGGCGGCGGTGCCCCGAGGCTCGAACTGCCGATGCCCCGGCGCGATCCGTTCGCCCGGTACCAGGTCAACCTGTTCGTCTCGCACCAGGACGGAACCGGAGCGCCGGTCGTCGTCGAGCCGAACCCCACGTACTACAATCTCGTCGGAAAGACAGAGTACCGCGCCGAGTTCGGCGCGATGGTGACCGACTTCACGATGATCAAGCCGGGCGCCCTCCACCTGGCGAACGGTGGCTATCTGATCCTGCAGGCCAGGGACGTGCTGACCAACCCCTTCGCCTACGAGGGCCTGAAGCGCGCGCTGCGGAGCCAGCAGATCCGGATCGAGTCGCTCGGCGAGAGTATGGGCATGCTGCCCACGGCCACGCTCAAACCGGACCCCATCCCGCTGCAGGTCAAAATTGCGCTGATCGGCACCCCCGACATCTACCACCTCCTGTACTCGCTCGACGAGGAGTTCGAGAAACTGTTCAAGATCCGGGCCGATTTCGACGTGGTCATGGAACGCACGCCGGACACCATTCAGGAGTACGCGCGCGCGATCGCGGCGATCTGCCACCGGGACCAGCTCTGCCACTTCGATCCGTCGGCCGTGGCGAGGATCCTCGAGTACAGCGCGCGCCTCGCCGCGCAGCAGGACAAGCTCAGCACGCGCTTCAACGAGGTGGTGGAGATCGTCTTCGAGGCCACCGCGTGGGCGCGACAGACCGGGAGCCAGTTGGTAACACGTGAGCACGTGCAACGCGCGATCGATGAGAAGGCGTCCCGCTCAAACCTCGTGGAGGAAAAGATCCGGGAGATGATCACGCGGGGACAGATCCTCGTGGACACGGACGGCGCCGTCGCCGGCCAGATCAACGGTCTCTCGGTGCTCCAGCTCGGCGACTACACGTTTGGACAGCCGAGCCGGATCACGGCCCGCGCCTACGTCGGCGGGCGCGGCGTGGTGAACATCGAACGGGAAACGCAGATGTCGGGTCGGATCCACAGCAAGGGCGTGTTCGTGCTCTCCTCGTTCCTGGCAAGCCGGTTTGCGCAGCAGCAGCCCCTCAGCCTGTCGGCGTCGCTGACGTTCGAGCAGCTCTACTCGGATGTGGACGGCGACAGCGCGAGCTCGACGGAGCTGTATGCGCTCCTCAGCGAACTCGCGGGGCTGCCGATCGATCAGGGCATCGCGACCACCGGGTCGGTGAACCAGATGGGTGAGATCCAGCCGATCGGCGGGGTCAACGAGAAGATCGAGGGGTTCTATTATGTGTGCAAGGCGAAGGGCCTGACCGGGCGTCAAGGGGTCATCATCCCCCACCAAAACGT
>DASQGM010000408.1:0-13997 GCA_035632615.1 bacterium
GCGGGCGCCACCCCCGGCCGTCCCATCAGCTAGTGCTCGATCGAGGTCTCCTGCAAGTACTCCAGCGAGCCCGTGGGGATGACCCGGAAGCCCTTCACGTAGCCCTGCAGCACCTGGCTCGTGTACGGCGTGTACAGGAACACCGCCGGCGCGTCCGTGACGAGCGCACGCTGCGCGTCGTCGTAGATCGGCTTCCGCTCGGCCACGGTCAGGTGCACCCGGCCCCGGTCCAGCAGCTTATCGACCGCGGCGTCCTTGAATAGGAAGTTGTTCACGGCGCCGGTGCTGTAGAAGGTGCGGTACAGGAACCGGTCGGGATCGGGGTCCCCGCCGCGGAGCTCGACCATTGTGTCGAAGTCGCGCTTGACCCACCGGTTGATGTACGTGCCCCACTCGACGTTGTCGATCGTCGGGTTCAGCCCCACCGCGCGCAGCTGAGCCTGGATGACCTGCGCGACCGCCAACCCGCCCTCGTACGTCGGCGACACGACGATGTTGAACGACGCGCCCGCGGCACCGGCCTCCTGCAGCATCTGCTTGGCCCGTGCCGGGTTCGTGTGGTATTCGGGGAACGACGACACCGGGAGCGCGTACAGCTTGTCCGGCGCCGGGATCGGCCCGCTCACCTCGCCGAGCCCGAACTCCGCGGCCGCGACGATCGCCTGACGGTCGATCGCGTACGCGATCGCCTCGCGCACCTTCGGATTCGTGAACGGCGCGCGCGTCGTGTTGAACGAGAAGATGCGCAGGTTCAGGCTCGCCGCCTGCGCGACCTGCAGCGTTTTGTCTCCCTGCGCCTGCTTGACCACGCTCCCGTCCGAGATCGTCGCCATGTCCAAGCTCCGGCTCCGCACGCCGGCCAGCAGCGACGCTTCCTCCGGCACCACGCGGATCACGATCTCATCAACCTTCGGGAGCCCGCGCTTGAAGTAGTTCGGGTTCTTCGTAAGCCGCATGTAGTTGTCCGGCACCCACTCCGCGAGCATGAACGGCCCGGTGCCGGCCTCGGTCTTCTGGAGGTCGCCGCTCTTGAGCACGGCCGCCTTCTCCACGATCGCCAGGTTCGCCGAGGTCAGCGCCGCGAGCGTGGACGCGAGGGGGTACTTCAGGTGCAGCCGCACCGTCAGCGGGTCCGTCGCGGTGACGCTGTCCACCGCGTCCAGATAGGACCGCGCCGGGGACGCCGTCTTGGGGTCGAGCACCCGCTCGATCGTGAAGACGACGTCGTCGGCCGTCAGCGGCGTGCCGTCGTGGAACCGGACGCCCGGCCGCAGGTGGAAGACGTAGGTCCGGTTGTCGGGCGTGTCCCACGACGTCGCGAGGTCGCCGACGACGTGCAGGCCCGTGTCGTACGTCACGAGCTTGTTGTACAGGAGATCGATCCGGCGGAACGAGGAGAACGCCGTCACCTTGTTGGGATCCAACCCGACGATCTCCTGGTCCACGCCCATCGTCAGCGTGATCTTCGCCGGTGCCGCGTACGTTTGCCCGGCGAGTGGCAGCGCCAGCAGCAACGCCACGACCACGACCAGAATCCGTTTCGCGTGCATCTCTCACCCCCTGTGTGCGATTCCCGGAACCGGGAGGCACGTTCGCACCCCGGCAGGCCCCGCAATCGCTTCACCGCTTCTATGATAGTCCTTCTTGCGCCCGTGGTCACTCCGGCCGGATGGGGCCGAGCGTCTTCCGATACAGGGCTTCCGTGATGCCCGCCCGCACGTAGTCGGGGATCTCGCCGATCCACCGGTAGCCCCGTCGCTCGTAGAACCGGCGCGCGTCCGCGTTGCCCGCGGACACCAGCAGAAACACGTTGGGACCGTGCGACAGGATGTCCTCCTCCGCGGCGCGCATCAGCCGGTCGCCCGTCCCGCGTCCCTGCGCCCCCGCCGCGACCCCCACGGCGCGGACGTACCCGCTGCGGTCGAACGTCCCGCGGAGGCTGTAGACGACGAACCCGATGACACGGCCGCGGTCCTCGGCGACGCGCGCCCGGGCGGGTCCGGTCACGGCGGCGGTGAACAGCGCCCGCGCGTCCTCCGGAGTCGTCCCGTAGCGTTGCCAGAGCGGGAGCTCCAGCATGATCGCGGCGCAGACCTCCACGTCCGTGTCCCGGAGCGGCCGGATCGTCACGCCGCACACTTCTCCGGCGCGCCCCCGCGCGCCTGCCGCCGTGTGGCGCCCCACAGACGGACGGCGTCGCAGGAGGGCGGCGCGGCGGGCCTGAACCAGTGGGACCATGATCATTTCCGCAGGCACGATCATGGCGCCCGACCGGAATCTGAGCCCCGGCTTCGTGACGATCGAGGACGGCCGCATCACGCGCGTCGGCGCGGGCGAGCCACCGGGCCGGGACGCTGCGGGCGTGCTCAGGTTTCCGGAGGGCACCCTGATCCCCGGGCTGATCGATCTTCAAGTGAACGGCGGCGCCGGCGTGGACTGCTCGAGATGCGGCGCGGAAGACTACGACGTGCTCGGGCGGTACCTTGCCGGGACCGGCGTCACGGCCTACCTGCCGACGATCGTCAGCGCCCCGCTCGAGGACATGCGGCGGGCGGCCGAGGTCGCGGCCGGCGCCGGGGCTACGCGGAGCCAGCTGCCGCAGATTCTCGGCGTGCACCTCGAGGGGCCGTATCTCAACCCGCTGCGCCGCGGCGCGCATCGGGCCCAGGATCTCAGGCACCCGACGGTGCCGGAGGTCGCCGAGACGCTGCGCCGCGTCCGCGGCGCCGTGCGCGTGGTGACCCTGGCGCCGGAGCTCGAGGGCGCCGAGCCCGTGGTGCGCTCGCTGGTCGCACAGGGGATCGTCGTCGCGGTGGGGCACACCGACGCGGCCTACGACGAGATCCGGGCGGCGGCGCAGTGGGGCGCCCGACTCGTGACCCACGTGTTCAACGCGATGCGCGGTCTGCACCACCGCGAGCCCGGCGCCGTGGGCGGCGCGCTGCTCACGCGCGGCCTCGTGGTGAGCGTGATCGCCGACGGTATCCACGTCCACCCCGCGGTCCTGCACCTGATCGCGCGCACGGCGGGCACCAACCGGGTGGCGCTGGTGTCGGACGCCGTCTCGGGAGCCGGGATGGAGCGCGGCACCTTCACGCTGGGGGCGCAGGCGATCGAAGTGCGTGACGGCGTGCCGCGCCTGCCCGACGGTACGCTCGCGGGGAGCGTGCTCAGAATGAGCCGGGCGGTTCGCAACTTCGCGGCCGCCGCCGAGGTCGGCCTCCGAGAGGCGGTGCAGTCGGCGACGCTGGTGCCGGCGCGACTCCTCGGCCTCGCACGCAAGGGCCAGATCATCGACGGGCACGACGCCGACCTGGTCGTGCTCGATCGCGAGGGCGGCGTGTCGCTGACGCTCGTCGCCGGGCAGGTCGCCTATCTCCGCCACGGAGCATGACCCCGCTTCCGGGGCGGGCGCAGGGCCGACGGCATCCGCGAACGCGGCGCGAAGCGAAATCCCGAACAATCCGCCGATTTCCCTTGACAATCTATGCCACATCTGTAAGATTCAATTAAATAAGCCATATCGGCTCCATCGGTACGGCCGATCGTCCGATTCAGCAAGATGGACCCGTTGTTCCGGGCTCGGCGCCCGACGGGGAGGGAGTGTGCCTAGGGATCCGCGGCCCCCAGGAAGGGCCGGACCGGACCGAGCGGCACAGGCGGCCTAAGGGACGCTACACCATCGGGACAAAAGCCCGAGGGAGAGGTTCCTCTCACACAGGATCGCTCCCTCGGGCTTTTGCTTTTCGCCGACGCGGGACGATCCACCGGAGCGACTCGGACGACTTGGTGCGCCGAGGACGGTATCTCGCGTGGGGGGGACCATGATGTCCGACCTGTACGAGCCGAGGTTTGAACACGACGCGTGCGGCGTCGGGTTCGTGGCGACGACCGGCGGCCGCAGTCACGCGCCCCTCGTGCACGCACTGGACGCGCTCGCGAACCTGGCGCACCGCGGCGCGGTCTCCGCGGACGGCAAGACTGGGGACGGCGCCGGGGTCCTCACCCAAATCCCCCATCGGCTGTTCGCGCCCGACCTGCAACGGCTCTCGGTGCGCGTCTCCCGGCACAGCGACCTGGGCCTTGCGATGGTCTTTCTCCCCCGCGACAACCGGAAGCGCGGGCGCGCCCGTGCCATCGTGGAGGACGCGATCACCCGGGAGGGGCTCGTGTTCTTCGGGTGGCGGCAGGTGCCGGTCGCCTCGGCGGCGCTCGGCCGGGACGCCCTCCTCACCCGGCCCGAGATCGAGCAGGCGCTGATCGGCCGGCCCGACCCACTCAGCGCCGACGAGTTCGAGCGCACGCTGTACCTGGCGCGGAAAGTCATCGAACGGCGGCTCCTCGAGGAGCGCATCGCCGATTGCTCGCTGCCGTCGTGCTCGCACCGGACCGTCGTGTACAAGGGCCTCTGCGTCGCGCCACAACTGCCGCGCTTTTACGCGGACCTGCGCGATCCAGCGTTTGAGACCGCGCTCGCGCTGTTCCATCAGCGGTACAGCACGAACACATTCCCGAGCTGGCCACTCGCGCAGCCGTTCCGGCTGCTGGCCCACAACGGAGAGATCAACACGCTGTGGGGCAACGTCAACTGGACGCGCGCCCGCGAGGCGCACCTGCGTTCCCCGTTCTGGCGCGAGCGCATGCGGGACCTGGTGCCGGTGATCCAGGCGGCCGGAAGCGACAGCGCGATGCTGGACAACGTGCTGGAACTCCTCGTGCAGTCGGGCCGCGACCCCCTGCACGCGATGATGACGCTCGTGCCCGAAGCCTCCGAGGGCGCGACGGAGATGGCCCCCGAGCTCCGCGCGTTCTACGAGTTCCACGCCGGTCTCTCGGAGCCGTGGGACGGGCCCGCGGCCCTCGCGTTCTCCGACGGTCGCGTGGCCGCGGCGGCGCTCGACCGCAACGGCCTGCGCCCGGCGCGATACGTGATCACCGAGGACGGCCTGGTTGTCGTCGCGAGCGAGGCCGGCGTGCTCGATCTCGACCCCAGCACGATCGTGGAGAAGGGCCGGCTGGGCCCCGGCCGCATGATCGCCGTGGACACCGTCGCGGGACGGATTCTCAGCGACGAGACGATCAAGCGCGAGGTCGCCGGCCGTCGGCCGTACGCCGCGTGGCTCGCCGCGGGCCGGACCCGCGTCCCCTCAGACGCGACGCCCCCCACCGTTGACGCTTCGCTGGAGCGGCGGCTCGTCGCGTTCGGCTACTCGGACGAGGAGTGCAAGCGCATTCACGCGCCGATGTTCATGGACGCGAAGGACCCGGTGGGGTCGATGGGGGACGATACGCCGCTCGCGGTGCTGTCGTCGCGTCCGCGTCTGCTCTACGCCTACCTGAAGCAGCGGTTTGCTCAGGTGACGAACCCGCCGATCGACTCCCTGCGCGAGCGCCTCGTGATGTCGCTCGTGACCCTGCTCGGCGCCCGCGGCAACCTGTTGGAGGAGGCGCCCGAGCACGCGCGGCTCGTCGAGATGCGCTCTCCGGTGCTGACCGCGGCGGAGCTCCGTTCCCTCGTGGCGCTCCCCGAGGAGGCGCTGCGCGCCCGCACCCTCGCCGCGCGATTCGTGGCCGCGGACGCGGACGGGCTCGAACGCGCCCTCGTGCAGCTGTGCGACGAGGCGGCGTACCAGGTCGAGGAGGGCGCGACGCTCCTCGTGATCTCCGACCGCGGGATCGATGCGGCGCACGCGCCGATCCCGATGGCGCTCGCCGTCGGCGCCGTGCACCAGTCGTTGATCCGCTGCGGGCGGCGCATGCGTGTGAGCCTCGTGGCGGAGACCGGCGAGGCGCGGGATGTTCACCACATGGCGGTGCTCATCGGCTACGGCGCGAGCGCGGTCTGCCCGTACCTCGCCCACGAGTTGATCGTGGAGGAGGCGCGCCGGGCGGGCGCGGATCCCGCGGCGTGGCTGGCCAACCACCGGAAGGCGATCGAGGCGGGGCTGCTCAAGATCATGTCCAAGATGGGCATCTCCACGGTGTCGAGCTACCACGGCGCCCAGATCTTCGAGGCCGTGGGGCTGGACACGGCGCTCGTGGAGTTCGCGCTCACGGGCACGCCGTCGCGGCTCGGCGGCATCGGGCTCGCCGAGATCTCGGAGGACGTGCTGGCCCGTCACCGACGGGCGTTTGGCGCCGACGGCGTCCCTGCGCTGGACGACCCGGGGCTGTTCCGCTTCCGCAAGGATGGCGAGTACCATGCGTTCCACCCGAACGTGCTGCGGACGCTGCATCGGCTCGCGCTCCAGGGCGGCGACGAGGAGTATCTCGCGTACGCGTGGGAAGTGACGCACCGGCCGCCGACCGCGCTTCGCGATCTCCTCGAGTTCCACGGCGGGGCCCCGATCCCGGTGGAGGGCGTGGAGCCGGCCGCCGAGATCGCCCGACGGTTCGTCGTCTCCTCGATGTCGCACGGATCGCTCAGCAAGGAAGCGCACGAGACGCTCGCGATCGCGATGAACCGCCTGGGCGCGAAGAGCAGCAGCGGGGAGGGCGGGGAGGATCCGGATCGGTTCGTGCGTCGGCCGAACGGCGATTGGCCGAACTCGGCGGTGAAGCAGGTGGCCTCGGGGCGGTTCGGCGTCACCGCGTCCTACCTCAACGCGGCCCAGGAACTGGAGATCAAGATGGCGCAGGGGAGCAAACCCGGCGAGGGCGGCCAGATCCCCGGCTCCAAGGTCTCCGCGGAGATCGCCCGGATCCGGCACACGCAGCCGGGCATCGCCCTGATCTCTCCGCCGCCGCATCACGACATCTACAGCATCGAGGATCTCGCGCAGCTGATCTACGACCTCAAACAGGGGAATCCGCGCGCCCGGGTGTCGGTCAAGCTGGTCAGCGAGGCCGGCGTCGGCACGATCGCCGCGGGCGTGGCCAAGGCGTACGCGGACACGGTGCACATCGCCGGCGCGGACGGCGGCACCGGCGCTTCCCCGCTGGACTCGATCAAGAACGCGGGGGTGCCGTGGGAGCTCGGGCTCGCGGAGACCCAGCAGACGCTCGTCCGCAACAACCTCCGCGGCCGCGTAAAGATCCGGGTCGACGGCGGGTTGAAGGTGGCGCGCGACGTGCTGATCGCGGCGCTGCTGGGGGCCGAGGAGTTCGGATTCGCGAGCGCGGCGGTCGTCGCGCTCGGGTGCGTGATGGCCCGCCAGTGCCACCTCAACACGTGTCCCGTCGGGATCGCCACCCAGCGCGATGACCTACGGGCTAAGTTCCCCGGGACGCCGGAGCGGGTGGTCCACTTCTTCCTCGCGATCGCCGAGGACCTGCGTCGGCTGCTCGCCCATCTCGGCGCCCGGGGCGTGGACGAGATCGTGGGCCGTCAGGACATGCTGCGGGTGCGCTCGGACATCTCCGTGCCCCGCGCCCGCCGGCTCGCGCTCGACGCGCTGCTCGCCGATCCGGATCCGTCGGGCACGCGTGTCCGGCGTCACCAGCAGGAGCGGAACGACCGGCCGGGTGAGCCGTACGACGACGCGATCTTGATCCAGATCGGGGACGATCTGGCCGCGGGCCGGCGCGTGGACCGCACGTTCGAGATCCGCAACGTGCACCGGACGGCCGGCGCCCGGATCGCGTCGGCGATCGCGCGGCGGCACGGAGACGCGGGGCTTCCGGACGAGACCATCACGCTACGCTTCGTGGGGAGCGCCGGCCAGTCGTTCGGGGCGTGGTGCGTGGGCGGGATGCGGCTCGCGCTCTATGGCGAGGCTAACGACTACGTGGGCAAGGGGATGGCGGCGGGAGAGATCGCGATCCGTCCGCCCGACGTCCTGCTCGCGCGCTCCCACCGGCACGTCATTATGGGGAACACCGTGCTCTACGGAGCGACGGGCGGCCGCCTGTTCGCCGCCGGCCGGGCCGGCGAGCGGTTCGCGGTCCGCAACAGCGGCGCCGTCGCCGTGGTCGAGGGCGTCGGGGATCACGCGTGTGAGTACATGACCGGCGGCGTCGTCGTGGTGCTCGGGGAGACCGGGCGCAACTTCGGCGCCGGGATGACCGGCGGCTGCGCGTACGTGCTCGATGAGCGCGGGACGCTCGAGCGTCGCCACAACCCCGGGCTCGTCGGCCTTGCGCGGGTGTCCGACCAGGACGACGTGCGCACGCTGCGCCAGTGGGTCGAGGCGCACCGGCACGCGACCGGCAGCGAGCGGGCCCGCGAGGTGCTCGAGGCCTGGGACACTTGGCTGCCGCTGTTTTGGAAGGTCGCGCCGCGCGCGCTTCCCACGGCGGACGTGGCCGCGACCCCGGTGCCGTCGCCGGAACGGGCCTGAGCGCGGGCCCACCCGGAGCGGTCGCAGCCTCGCCGCCACGCTGTGTTACAATGAGGCGTGGTGTAGTCCGAACGGCGAGGGAGTCGGTCGTCGTGACCGCGTTCGACCACCTGACAGGGTTCTTCCGCGGGGAACAGGAGATCGCGGCCGCGTACCTGTACGGACAGCCGGCCGTCAGCCGCACGTGGCCCGACTCGGACATCGAGGTCGGGATACTGTTCCGTGAGGGCCTGGGGAGCGACGCGATCACCGAGTATCTGGAAGGGATCGGCAGCAGCACGCCCCTGGGAGATGCCCCAGGCGTGCTGATGCCCTTCGCCTTGAACCTGCACGTGCTCCCGGTCGTGTATGAGGTCCTGACATGGGGCTCGTTGCTCGCGGACAACGACCCCGCCGCCCGCGAGGCGTTCGTGCGGCAGACGACGGAGCGGTTGGCGCAGGAGCGTCCGAGGCTCCTCGAAGAGGCGCACGAGACGATCCTCAAGGCCAGGGCGTTCGGCCTCCCCTCGACCGACGACGCGGTCCGCACTGCCTCGCAACCGGCGCGGTCGCTGGATCCTGTGCGCATCGGCTGGCGCCTCGCGCGCGTGCTCACGTCGGTGCCGATTCTGGAGATGTTCACGCGGGACATCGAGGCCGTGGCGCAGGACGCGGAACGGGTCGGTCAGATCATCGGCGTGTTCAGTAACGCGAGCGGCGCGGCGACCGGAATTGCGAAGGCCATGCTCACCACGCTCGGTATCGCCCGTCCGCCCCGCCGGTGGGAGGTGTTCCTGCCGCTGGCGGATGCGGGCGTGATTCCAATGGAGCTCTCGCTCCACCTTGCCGCCATGGTCGAGACCCGGTGGACGCTGCTCACGGGGAGCGGGATCATGTCCCCCGAGCGTGTGATCACGCTCATCCGCGGCTACCTTCCACCCATCATCACGTTCGCGCGGCGGGCGTCGTGGACGACCGAGCTGCCCGGGCTCACGACGACGCAGCGGCTGCACTGACGATCCGGACGTGTGTCCGCGACACGCACCGCTACGAAGGCTCGCGCGTCCGCCAGCGTCCGCAGCCGCCCCGCGAATCCTCGGCGTGGGCCGGCGACTCCCCGGGGTAAGCTAGAGGTCGGGGCGTGACGGAGACGCGCGGACAGCCTCTCGATCCGCCGCCCGGAGCGGCCCCCACCACGTCGGAAGCCGGTCCGGTGCTCGCCGGGCGCTTCGTGCTCGGGGCGCCGCTCGGCAGCGGCGGCATGGCGACGGTGTACCACGCCTGGGACCGGACACGCGGGGTGGCGTGCGCGGTCAAGATCCTCTCGGATTCCCTCTCCCGCGACGAAGAGTTCCGCACGCGGTTCAGCCGTGAGGCCGAGGCGGTGATGAGCCTGGCCCACGAGCGGATCGTCGTGGTCTACGGGTACGGCGACGACGGGCCGCGCCAATACATCGCCATGGAGTACGTCCCCGGCGGTACCGTGCGCGAGATGCTGGCGCGCCGCGGCCCGCTGCCGGAGGCGGAGGCGCTCCAGCTCGCCGCCGAAATCGCGGACGCGCTCGCGTATGCCCACGGACGCGGCTTCGTCCACCGGGACGTGAAGCCGCACAACATCCTGCTCACCGCCGACGGGCACGTCAAGGTGGCGGACTTCGGCATCGCCCGAACGCTCGACGGCACGAAGCTCACGCGGACCGGCAGTCTCGTGGGGTCGGCCCACTACGTCGCGCCCGAACAGGCTCGGGGCGACCCCGCCGGCCCCGCGGCGGACCAGTACGCGCTTGGGGTTCTGTTGTTCGAGCTGCTCGCCGGCCGCGTGCCCTTCGACGGCGAGGCGCCGGTTGCGGTCGCGCTACGGCACCTGCACGATCCTGTCCCCGACCTGCCCGCGATGCGGCCCGGTGTTTCCTCGGTGACGGTGGAGATTGTTCGCCGGCTGCTCGCGAAGTCGCCGGAGGACCGGTATCCGTCTGCCGAGGCTGCGGCCGGGGCCCTGCGACGGGCGGCGGCCGTGCTCGCGTCCGACGGGGGCGCCACGGCGGTCCTCCCCGTGTCGCGCGATGCGGATGCGTCCGGGGGTGATGCGAGCGCCACGGCGCGGGTTGCGACCGCGCCGCCGTCGAACGAGACGGTTCAGATGCCGCCGCCCGTGGAGGCCCGGCCGGCGCACTCGGCCTCGACGGACACGGCGGTTCGCGCCGAGGCCGCGAAAGACGCGCGGCGGGCCGCAACGCGGCGGCGCGTCTCGACGGCGGCGGTGTGGATGCGGGCGACGGTCATCGTCGTCGCCGCGGCCGGCGCCGTCGCGCTGGCAGCCACCGGCTACCGGGGCGCGTGGCTCGCGGCCCACACGACCGTGCCCGCGCTCACCGGGCGCACCGTGCAGGACGCGGCGCGCGAAGTGGTCCCGCTGAACCTTGGCGTGATCGTGACGGCGCAGCGCCAGGACGCACACCTGCCGGTCGGCGTGATCGTCGCGCAGGATCCTCCGGCCGGAAGCGAGGTCCTCAAGGGCGTGGTGCTTCAGCTGACGGTCAGCCAGGGATCGGGGATCGTGCCGGATCTGTACGGACTCCCCGTGTCCGGGGCGGCGCGATTGCTGGAAGGAGCCGGGCTCCGGCTCGGCGCGGTGAGCTACACGCGCGACGACCAGATTGCGGCCGGTGACGTGATCCACCAGTTCCAGTCCGCCGGGACACACCTCGAGCCCAACGGCGCGGTCGACGTGCTCGTGAGCGCCGGCCCGCCCCAATCGGTTCCGAACACGCCGTCCGAGGTGCCAGCGTCGGAAACCGGCAGCAACGACAACAAGTAGACGCAAGGGAGGGAGACGTGACCGCAGCGCTGACAGTGATCGTACAGCCGACCCCGAACGTCAACGCGCTGAAGTTCGTGGTCAACCGAAAGATGACCGAGGGCCGCAGCCAGACCTTTACCGACGCGGGCGCCGCCGCGTCCCCGCTTGCCCGGGACCTCCTGGGCATCGCGGGCATCCGCCAGGTGTTCTTTCTCAACGACTTCATCACGATCACACGCGCGGAGGGCGTTGACTGGGACGCCGTGGTGCCGTCGGCCGAGGAGCTGATCCGCCGGCATCTCGCCGAGGCGTAACGGGGGACGGGGAGGGACGCCGCTGCGCAGGGCCGCGTTTGAACGGCTAGTCCGGCGGGCGCTCGATGGGTTGCCGCCTGCGTTCGCCGAGCGCCTTCCGAACGTCGCGGTGCTCGTCGAAGCCCGCCCGTCCGCCGATGTCGCCAAGGAGTTGGGCGGAGACATCCTCGGTTTGTATCACGGGGCCAACGAGCTCGAGCGATCCCCGTTCGCGCCCTATGAGTTGCCCGAGGTCATCATCATCTATCAGGAGAACATCGAGGCGATCTGCCGCACCGATGCCGAGGTGATCGAGGAGGTCCGCCTGACGGTGATTCACGAGGTCGGTCACCACTTTGGGTTGACCGACGCGGAGATGGAAGCGTGGGAGCAAGGGACCGGCGACGATTGATCCAGCCTGCGCGGCGTGACCTGGCTCGAATGCCGATTGAAGATCGATGTTCCCTCGTCGAACAACCCAGCGGTGTGCGGCCGCCGTGGTGTTGTATTGCAGTGCTTGATTCTGCCTGACAGACCGACGTCCGGACGTTACCTGAAAGCGCGGTTCCTCGGGCCAGGCCGACCTGACCGTAGGGTTTCAGTCGGCCGATCGTCACGTGGATGTATCTTGGACGTCACTTCATGCGGACATTCTGCGGCCGCTCGATTGACAACACCGTAGGTGAATCCCTATACTGGGCCGGGGGAAGACTGACCAGTCAGTCTCAAGGGGGGTCGGATGGCGACCGCGATAGACCGGGTGGGAAGACTCCCGCAGCGTGAAGAAACTCGCCGCAAGATTCTTGCATCCGCCGCGCAAGTCTTTTCCGAGAAGGGCTTCTATCGATCGGTGGTCGATGACATTGTGAAGGCGTCGGGCACGTCCAAGGGTGCCGTCTACTTCTACTTCGACAGCAAGGAACAGATCTTCATGTCCCTGGTCGAGGAGTACGCGGCGACGGTGGCCCAGGAGTTGCAGATCGCCGTTCAGCGGAGCCGGGGCCTCGTCGCCCAGGTGGAGGCGACGGTGGCAACGCTCGTCCGGAACTTCCAGGCCCACCGCGAGCTGGCCAAGATCGTCCTCGTCGACTGGCCGGCCGCCGGCGCCGACTTTCAAGGCAAGCGGATCGCGTTGAAGGCGATGCTGGTGGAAGTGCTCCGCGGCTATCTGGACCGTGCCGTTCAGGACGGGAAGATCCCGGCACAGGACACGGAGATGGCCGCGTATGTGTGGATCGGCGCGGTGGGGGAGATCGTCGCCCGCTGGTTGAGCACCGGCAAGCCCAATCCCCTTGAGGAGGTGCTCGCTCCGCTCACGCGCCTGCTGCTGTCCAGCGTCGGACTTGCCGCGTCGCCCGCAGCGGCGCGGTAGCGCGCGTGGATCGGGTCCCCGAGCATCTCGTGCCCGAACTGCGCGCCCGTACGTGGGCGCGCATCGTGCGAGCGGCGTTTCTCCGCGGTACGTTCACCCTCAGTTCCGGCCGGCAGAGCACCTACTACATCGACAAGTACCTGTTCGAGACCGACCCCGGCGTGCTTCGCGACGTCGGGCGTCTGCTGGCGCGGGCTCTCCCGGCCAAGACGACCCGGCTGGTTGGGCCGGCGCTCGGAGGCGTGCCGCTCGCGACGGCCGTCGCCCTCGAAACCGGGCTTCCGTTTGCGATCGTCCGGTCAGAGACTAAGGGACACGGGACGGCGCGGTCGCTCGAGGGCCGGCTCGAGGCGGGCGATCGGGTCGTGGTCATCGAGGACGTCGTTACGACCGGCGGGCAGGCGATCCGCGCTGCCCGAACGGTCGAGGCCGCCGGCGCCGAGGTGTTGTTGGTGCTGGCGGTCGTGGACCGTCACGAAGGTGGACGGGACCGGATCACCGCGGCGGGATACCGCTTCGAGGCCCTCTACGATCTGAACGAGTGGTCGAGCGACGGCGCCCGCACCGCGACCGGCGGCCCACTTCCCCAGGCGGGACGGTAATGGCGGGCATCTGATGGCGCCACGTCCCCAGCCGCGCGCCTAGCCCATGCCGGAACGGTCCCGATGTCTCAGCGGTCCTGCGTCCAGTTGTTAGGCGACCCTTTGTCGCGTGGCGACACAAAGACCTACTAAGGATGCAATTGACAGCGAAAACTTTCGGTGGCTATACTGAAACATGACTAAGTTAGTCGAGAATCTCTGGCTCCATGTCGCGAGGCCCGCCGTTTTTGACGCCGTGGTCGGCGCGCGACAGCCGCGACGGAGGGATGGATGAGCGCGGAACTCATCATCAAGGACCTGTGGGCGCAGGTTGAGGACAAGGTCATCCTCAAGGGCGCCAGCCTCGACGTTCGGTCGGGCGAGATCCACGCGCTGATGGGACCGAACGGCTCGGGCAAGAGCACGCTCGCAAACGTGCTCATGGGCAACCCGTTTTACCAGGTGATCAAGGGCGAGGTGCTCTACAACCAGGAGGACCTCGTCGCGATGGCGCCGGATGAGCGGGCGCGCAAGGGGCTGTTCATCGCGTTCCAGTACCCGGTCACCATCCCCGGGGTCACGATGGCCAGTTTCCTGCGGACGGCCGTGAGCGCGCGCCGAGGCTTCGACAAGGACCAGCTGATGGGGCTCGCCGAGTTTCAGAAGCTCGTCCGGGCCAAGGTCGACGAGTTG
>DASQGM010000409.1:0-10373 GCA_035632615.1 bacterium
GTCCCGGGAGATCACGGCGATGTTCAGCATGATCAGCGCGCTGAACCCGATCCAGTACACGAGCGCGAGCACGCCGACGACGAAGAACAGCGGGCGCTGCGTCGGCAGGGTCTCCTTCGTGCGGTCGAGGAACGGCAACAGCATGCCGTACCCGATCAACAGCGCCGGCGCGACGCCCGCCCACAGCGGCGGCATGTATTTCACGACCTGGTACAACGCCAGGAAGTACCAGTCCGAGAGCACGGGCAGCGGTGTCCGGTTGTTGTTCGCCCACTGCCCCAGGTCCGGCAGGTTGGTGAAGCTCACGAACGCGAGGAAGCTCAGCACGAGCACGATCGCGAACGCCGAGAGATTGAGGTGGCGGCGGCGCGTCCGGTAGAAGAACATCTCCGCCACGATCGCGAGGACGATCGAGATCCCGAAGTGGATCGCGTAGAACCGGGTCAGGGTGCCCTGGCCGAGCGCCGGCCCACCGAGGAAGATGTACGCGGTCGCGTGCCCCAGGCCGAGGTTCCCGAGGATCGGGATCTCGTCGTAGTAGGTCGGCACGGTCAGGATCACCTTCGCCGCCCAGAACGCCCGCTGGTTCCACTCCAGCGTGTACCCGGTGACGCCCGAGATCATCGCCAGCACGAGCGACGCGAACAGGATCATCCACGTGAGCTCGCCCGGCTTCTTATACTCGCCGGCGAAGTACATGCGGTAGATCCGCAGCGTGATGCACGTGATCAGCATGTCACCGCCGTACTTGTGGAGCCCACGCACCAACCAGCCGAAGGGAATGTCGTAGGTGATGTGCTCGATCGAGCGGTACGCGCCGGTGGTCGTCGGGATGTACCACAGCATCAGCACGACCCCGGAGACGATCACGACCATCCACGACAGCCAGACCAGGCTCCCCAGAATGTACAGGGGGTTGTCCTGGCGCGCCGTCTTGGTCTCGTCGAAGAGGTCCAGGTGCTGTTTCCGGTCCTGGTACCATTCCTTCAGGTTTGCGAGTACCGCCTCCACCGCCTACCTCCAACCTCCCGCCGTGGGCCCGCTCGACCGCCCGCCGCCTACGCGCCCTGCGGCGCCGCCGGGTCTCCGGGCCGGCACCGCGCGATCGCCCCCACCTCGGCGCCGGTGACGACGATGTCGTCCCCGCGAATCTCGAACTTGAAGTACCGTGCGCCCCGCGGCGCCGGGCCGGAGATCACGTTCCCGGGGTTGTCGGGGTACTCGGGATCGTAGATGCTGAAGTGGCACGGACACGCCATCAGCGCGTGCTGCTCCCCGTTGGGCGGCGTAAAGCCGCCGTACCCGGCCGCCACCTCGTGATAGTCGGACACGTAGTTGTAGATGCACCCGAGGTGCGGGCAGATGCGGGAGAACAGCACGATGTCGGTCTCCCCGTCGAAGCCGACGAAGCCCTCGCCGTTCACGAACTTCACCTTCTTCGGAAGACGGATCGCCACGCCGGGAACGTTGCTGGCCTCCGCCCCCTCCGGGGTGTACTGAACGAACTTCTGCACGTACGTGAAGTAAAACGAGTCCCACGGTTTCGCGAGCTGCGAGACCTTGCCGATCACCTGGGCGCCGCCTTGCGGCAGGTCGGGCGCGATCGTGAAGATGCCCCACGGCTTGTCGTTCGGCTTCAGGTACCGGAACAACGGCGAGAGGATGGCGACGAGCCCTCCGATCACCGGGATCGCCGTCAGCGCCTTGAGCACGCTCCGCCTGTCGAACTTCATCCGATCCGCTCCCCCTGCGCCACGTTCCCCGCCGCCCGTCCCCTACTTGATCGGCGGGTGTTTGAAGAAGAAGGTGTTGATGTAGTCCACGAGGCTGTTGACCTCGGCCGTGCTCAGCTTGCCCCGGTAGCTCGGCATCGGCCCGCCGCCGTCGAGGATCGCGTTCGTCAGGTCCGCGCCGTTTCGCTGGACCATGTAGTTGATGTCGGTGAAGATGCCGGGGCCTTCGTTGCGCGACCACGACCAGATCTGTGCCGCCATCTCCTGGCCGCGCGGGCCCTTGCCGTCGCCGTTGACGCCGTGGCACTGTGCGCACTGCGCCTCGTACAGGCGCTTCCCCGCGCTCAGCCCCTCGGGCGTGGCCCGGAACATCATCTCATAGACGTTCGCGTCCCACCGGTCGGCGTTCGTCAGCGTCTGCTGCTTGTTCGCGCCGAACGACGGCTCGGGACCGAACGCCGGCATCGCCGTGTACGCCCGCCCGTCCGTGACGGTCTGGAACATGATCGCCGGTGTGATCACGCTCTCCAGGTCGCGGTTGTGGAAGTCGGCGGGCTTGCTCGGCACGGTCGGGCGGTGGATCGTGATCCCGAACAACCCGACGACCAGCGCCAGCACGTCGTGTTGGGGCTCAACGAGCGTCGGCGCCATCGGTCCGTTGCCGTGCCCGTCCATCCCGTGACACACCGCGCAGTTCTGCTCGTACACCTGCTTGCCTTTGATCGCATCCGGAACGATCGGCCGATTGTTCTCGTCCGCCACGAGCGGCGTCTCGACGTTCTGCGCCGGCGGCAGGGTGATGGGCGTCCGTCCGCCCTGAAGCCCGGTCCGGGGTTGGCAGCCGGCGACCACGACCGCGGCCGCGATCACCAGCAGCAAGGCAGCCGGACGCGTCCGGCCGAACCCTCTCAGCATGCAGGCCCTCTCTTCCACGCCCATGGCGCAGGCTGTGTATGCAACACAGAACCACGCCGTCGTGGCCTCACGCGACCGGCGCGGCTCCAAGTAAAAACGCACGCGGGATTTTCTGGTTCCACGGCGTCGTGATTCTCTCCTTCCCGTTGGGCGGGACGACCCCCTGCGTGCGGCATGGTTTCATACGGCTCCCCGGACGGTTCGGGGCAGCGCCTCACGTCACCGCGACCGGGCGGCGCGAGAGCGCGACCGCGAGCCCCGCGAGCAGCAGTGCCGCGAGCAGCGACGCGGCCACGATCGGCCACCGATCGCCGGACGCGGGCAGCCCGTCGAGCGTGATCGTGAGCTGCCCGCCGGCCGGCACGGGACCGGCGGACCAGCGCGTGAAACGCCGGCCCGCGTCCGTCACCTCGGCCGCCGCGCGGAACCCCGGCCCGGAGAGCCGCACCGACGGATCGCCCACGAGCACCTCGACGTCGGTCGCCCCGTACGGCAGCACCCAGGACCAGGCGAACCGGCGGGCGCGCGGCTCCAGGCCGAACGCGTACCCGACCTGCGTCGCGCCCGGCAGGACCGGGATCGCATCCGTGATCGCGCGATCGGTGAGGCGCGGGGTGCGCCAGCCTCCGATGAACTCGACCGCCTCCGCGCCGCGCGGCAGCGGAAACACGAGCGGATCGTCCTCGGTCACGAGGACCGCGCGGTCGGTTCCGTTCTCGAGGCGCTGGACCGCGCTGACGCGCACCGCCCCGCGCACCGTGTCCACGACCGCGAACATCACGGTACCGTGGACGATCGTGCGGTCGCGCGTGGACTCGTACACGGTGAGCTCGACGGTGCGCGTCGGCGCGGCGGACGTGAGGAGCACGCGGGTCTCGTACGGCACGCCCCCGTACGCGGTCCGCACCAGAAACACGCGCACGCCGCCGACCGGCAGCTCCCCGAACGAGAATCGGCCGGCGCCGTCGGTGACCGTCCGCCGCTCCGAGGACGAGCCGCGCTCCACGATCTCGAGGCTCACCGGGCGGCCACCGAGCGGGTGCACCGGAGGCGTGTGCTCCACCACCGCGCCCTGGATCCATCCGATCGAGCCCGCCTCGGGGGCGACCGCGCCGGACGGCGCCGCGTCTCCCGGACGAACCCACAGCGACGCCGCAACGCATAGAAGGAGGGCCGTTCGGGCCCCCCTTCGTGAAGGACACAGCGACGCCCACGCGCCTCGCACCCGGTGCCTCAGGTCGGCCGCTCCGCCCCGGCGGGCGCCGCGCGGTCCGTGGTCGCGAGCGCATCGAGGCGGCGCAGCACCGCGACCGCCTCCGCCTGATACCGCGCGCGGAGCGTGGCGTAGTCGTCGTCGTCCAGCTTGCCGGTGTCGCGATCGAGCTCGATTTCTCGCAGCGCCCGGTACGCCGCCTCACGCGCGTGCACCAGCCGTTCCCGCTCCGCCTCCCACGCGGGCGCGGCACCGGGCCGCCACAGCGGCGCCAGCACGAACGCGGCCGCCGCGCACGCCAGGACGACGAGCGCCGCGCCGAGCATCACTCGCCCGCGCTCCACGCCCCGCGGAACGCGGGCGCGCCCTCCTGGACCGCGCGGCGCTCCGGGATCATCGCGATGACGGCCCCGAGCGTCACCACCAGCCCGCCCGCCCACATCCACGCGACCAGCGGGTTGACGAGCAGCCGGAGCGTCGCCCGGCCGTCCTGGGTCCATCCGGCGAGAATCACGTACAGGTCGTCGCGCGGCGTGCTGCGGAGCGCGACGTCGGTCGTGGAGTCGCCGGCGAGGTACAGGCTGCGGCGCGCCGCGAACGGCCCCAGGTCGCGGGTCCCCTCGAAGACGCGCAACGATGCCGCGATCACGAGCGCCCCTCCCCGCGTGGATTGCGACAGACCGTCGAACCGCACGCGGTACTCGCCGACGGCCGCGGTCTCGCCGGGCCCGAGCGTCACAACGCGCTGCGTCGAGAACACCGAGGATCCCGTGACGCCGCAGAACAGCAGCAGGATCCCGAGGTGCACGATGTACCCGCCGTAGCGCCGCCGGTTGTGCGCGACGAGCGCCACGAGCGCGCGCACCGGGCCCTCGCCGCGATGGGCGCGCCGCACGCGGACCCCCCGCACCCCCTCCACCGCGACCGTTGCCGCGACGAACCCGCACAGCACGAACGCGAGCACGGCCCCGGGGGCACGCACGCCCGCGGCGAGGAGCGCGACCCCGAGCACGATCCCGGCCGCGGCGGGGAGCTGTACGTTGCGCCGCAGGCTCTCCGCGGACGCACGCCGCCACGCGATCAGCGGCCCGATCCCCATCAGCACGAGGATGCCGAACGCGATCGGCACGACGATGTGGTCGAAGAACGGCGGGCCCACGTTGATCGCCCGACCCGTCAGCACGGCCGACACGATCGGGAACACCGTCCCCAGGAACACCGAGAACGCGACGGCAAGGAACAGCACATTGTTCAACAAGAAGGCGCTCTCGCGCGAGAGCGTCGCGTCGAGCTCGTTCCGGCTGCGCAGTTCGTCCCACCGCCACGCGACGAGGCCGAACGCGACGAGCAGCGCCAGCGCCAGGAACCCCAGGAAGAAGGCGCCGAGCGGCGACTGGGTAAACGAGTGGATGCTGCTCAGCACCCCGCTGCGCGTCAGGAAGGTCCCGAAGATCGACAGCCCGAACGCAAGGATGACGAGCACCACATTCCACCGGGTCAGCATCTCGCGGCGCTCCTGAATCATCACCGAGTGGAGAAACGCCGTCGCCACGAGCCACGGCATCAGCGCGGCGTTCTCGACCGGGTCCCACGCCCAGTACCCGCCCCACCCGAGCACGACGTACGACCACTTGGCCCCGAACATCAGCCCCATGGTCAGGCAGTACCATGCCCACAGCATCCACCGTCGCGCGAGCAGCACGCCGGCGTCCCCCGACGGCCCCGATATGAGCGTCGCGACCACGATCGCGAACGGCACGGTCAGCCCCACGAATCCCAGGTAGAGGGTCGGCGGGTGAATCGCCATCCACGGGTTCAGCAGCAACGGGTTCATGCCGCGGCCGTCGGCCGGGGGGAACGACGACGTCGCAAACGGCGGCGTGACGAACGCCAGCATGAACAGGAAGAACGCCGAGACGCCGGCGCACACGGCGACCAGACCCGGCCGCAGCGGCGGCCGCTGCCGCCCGACGCTGCGCAGCGCCAGCAGCGTGTAGCCCGAGAGCAGCAGGGCCCACAGGAGGAGCGAGCCCTCCATCCCGCCCCAGAACGACGTCAGGTCGTAGAGGAGCGGCTGAGCGTCGCTGACGTGCGACACAACGTACTGAAACGAGTAGTCGCGCGTGCCGAGAGCCGTCCACAACACCGCGGCGGCGACGCCTTCGAGGACAGCGACCGCGACGAGCGCGCGGGACGCGCTCCGGACGACCTCCGGACGACGGGCGCGCGCGCCCAGCGCCGCCGCGGCCAGCGCATACAGGGCGAGGACCAGGGCACCGAACAGCGAGAACCGGCCGAGATCAGCCACGGCTCCGCGCCACGGTCACTGCGGCGTCTTCGGGTCCGCCGGATTGTACTTCGTCGGACACTTGGCGAGCAACGTGGTGGCGTCGAACGTCCCGCTCCGGTCGAGGGTCCCCTCCACAACCACCTGGCGGCCCTCTGCGAAGATGTCGGGCACCACGCCGCTGTACGCCACCGGCAGCGCGTGCTGGCCGTCCGTGACCACAAACCGGAGGTGCCGGTGCGGCGCGTCCCAGCGGACCGTGCCGGGCGCGACGGTGCCGCCGAGCCGTACCCGGTCCGCTGCGGTGCCCGGCGCGCGCTGCTCGAGCTCGCCGACCGTGACCCAGTACGTCGCCCCCTGCTGGATGCCCCCGTACACCAGATACGCGAGCGACAGCACTATCGCCACGGCGCCCGCCGCGAACACGAGCGTGCGCCGCATGCCTCGCTTCACTCCCCGTCCGCCCGCGGCGCGGTGCCGCCGCCGGTGCGCGACCGTTCGATCAGCTCCCCGAGTTCTCGTTCGAGCCGCCGGCTCCGCTGCACGAGGCCGTACACGTAGATGAACAACCCGATCCACACGACCGCAAACGCCCAGAACAGGTAGGTCATGGTCTCACGCGCCGTCGTCGGCGAACGCCTGGACGCGGGCTTCGAGGACGCCGAGCCGGATCCGCGCGCGCACGAGCACCACATAGAGCAGGCTCCACGCCACGAGGCCCGCGAGCAGCGCCCACGCCATCGACGGGGCGAGCCCGACGCTGTGCGTTGTGAAGATCACCGGGCTGAGCGCGCGCAGGTAGCGGGCCGACAGCCAGACGAGCGGCACGTCCACGAACCCGACGATCGCGAACACCGCAGCAAACCGGGCTTGGCGTGGGTCGTCGCCGGCGGCCGCGCGCAGCACGAGATAGCCCGTGTAGATCAGCCACAGGACGAGGTACGTCACGAGCTGCGGGTCCCACGTCCACCACGTCCCCCACACCGGGCGCGCCCACAACGATCCCGTGACGATCACCAACGTCGCAAACAGGACACCGATCTCCGCCGCGGACGCGCTCGCGACGTCCCACTCCCGCCGGCCGGTCCGCAGATAGCACACACCGGCCCAGCACGCGTGGCCGAACGCGACGAAGCCCACCCACGCGAGCGGCAGGTGCACGTAGAAGATACGCTGGATGTCTCCCATCACCGCTTCGCGCTGAGCGTACACGAACGCGCCGTAGAGGGCGAGCAGCATCGTCGCGAAACAGGCCCAACCGAGCAGGGCGTCCGCGGAACGGGTCACCCGTCCGTGTGTCATCGCGGCATCACGCGAGAAGCATAGCAAACGCCTGGAGGGGTTTCAACGAACGTCGGCACTCGAGACGCGGGACGCGATCGTCACTGTCGGACGCGGATCACCATGTTGACGGGATTGATGAATCGCAGCGCCGCCAGCAGCAGCGCGAGGCCGGTCACCATGTAGACGACCGCCATGGCGTCGATCGCCTGGCTCGGCCGGATGCCCGCCGCGAACGCCGCGTAGTAGAGCGCGACGACGAGCGTCTGGCTCTTTGCGCCAGACACGAGGAAGGTCAGTTCGAACAGCGCGATCGCCCGCACGAGGATCAACAGCCCCGCCGCGAGCACGCCGGGGAGTGCGATCGGCAGCAGCACGCGCCGGAACACCCGCCCCGGCGATGCGCCGAGCGTGCGCGCCGCCCGTTCCAGGTTCGGGTCGATCTGCTCGAAGAACGGCGTCATGATCAGCACCACGAACGGCATCGCCGGCACGATGTTCACGATGATCACTCCGGCGAGCGACCCGCCGAGATGGGCCCTGTACAGCATCGCGGCGAGCGGGATCCCGTAGGTGATGGGCGGCACCAGCATCGGAAGGATCAGCAACAACAGCAGCAGCGGCCGTCCCGGAAAGGCCCGCCGCGCCAGGACGTACGCCGCCGGCACCCCGAGCGCGAGACTTAGGAGCGTCACGCTCAGCCCCACGACGATCGTGATCGCGAGGACGTAGCCGAGGTCGAACTCGGCGACGGCAAACCGGTACCACTTCGTGGTGTACGCGTCGGGCAGCCACCCGCCGAACCAGGTCGAGGCGATCGAGTTGAGGAACGCCGACAGGAAGATGCCGGCCACGAGCACGGCAAAGGCGCCAACGAGCGCGTACACCCACCACGACGGACCGCCGCCGGCGTGCGTGTGAGGCGCGCGCGCGACTGGCCGGTTCATCCGCGTCCTCCGATCGTCGGACCCTGGTAGGCGCGGTTGCGCGCCGCCAGCACGAGCGCCACGAAGACGAGCTCGATCGCGGCCATCACCATCGCGATCGCGGACGCCTGCGGGTAATCGAACCGCTCGTACGCCGCCTGCCACGCGGCGAGCGCGATCACGCGCGTCTCCCCCGCGGGCTGGCCGACCAGCACCGCCGACGGGAACACCGAAAACGTCGCGACGAACGACAGCGCGGCCGCCGCGGCGATGCCCGGCGCGAGCAGCGGGAGCGTCACGCGCGACAGCCGCTGCCACCACCCGGCGCCGAGCGTGCGCGCCGCCTGCTCCAGCCGCGGATCGATCCCGGACGCGTACCCGAGGAGGACCAAGAACACCGCGGGGAAGTCCGAGATCAGCAGCGACAGGAACACCCCGGTGTAGTTGTGGACGAACTGCACCGGCGTTGCGACGAGGTGGAGCGCGAGCAGGAGCTTGTTGAGCCACCCGGCGGGCCCGAAGAACTCGATCATCCCCTCCGCGAGGAGCACCGTGCCGAGCGTCATCGGGATCACCAGCAGCCCGGTGATCACCCGCTGCCCGGGGAGCGGGCGCCGCAATCGGTACGCCAGCGGCAGCGCGATCGCGAGGTCGAGCAGCGTCACCGGCACGGCGAGCCGCAACGTATTCCAGATCGACGTGCGCTCCCGCGCATCGCCGAAGAACGCCGCATAGTTCGCGAGGGCGCCGGCCTTGGCCAGGTCACCCTGCGGATGGAGCGACAGGATCAGACCGTACGCGAACGGATAGATAAACAACCCCAGGACGACCAGGAACGCGGGTGCGATCGGCACCAACGCGCCCCAGCGCCGGCGCGCGCGAGGCGCCTGGCCCGCCGCGTCCGCCTCCGTCCGGTGCCGCGCCGCCCGCTGCATGTCGCTCACTCCGGCGGAAACACGAGCAGCCGGTCCGGGTCCACGCGCAGGGCGACGGGCGCGCCCTGCGGCCAGCGCTCGGCCGCCCGGACGACGAAGAGCGCACCGGTGTCCGTCTCCACGCTGCACTCGAACGCGTCGCCGACGAACTCGGCGAACTCGACCCGCGCCGGCGCGCCCCCCGCCGCGTCACCGGCGGGCCGCAACTCCACATCCTCCGGCCGGACCGCCGCGACGGCCTCCCCGCCCGCGGCCAGATCGCCGCGCGCCGTGCCCTCGAGCCGCAGGCCGCCCGGCGCGACGACGTGGGCGCGGCCGCCGCGCACCGCCTCCACCTGCACCTGGAACAGATTGCGGTACCCGAAGAAGTTGGCCACGAAGGAGGACTGCGGATGGAGATAGACTTCCTCCGGCGTCCCGACCTGCCGCAGCATGCCGTCCTTCATCAACGCGATGCGGTCGGACAGCGACAGCGCCTCCTCCTGGTCGTGCGTCACGTAGAAGGTGGTGAGCCCAAGGGTCTGATGCAGCCGGCGGATCTCGAGCCGCATCTCCAGCCTGAGCTTCGCATCGAGGTTGCTCAACGGCTCGTCCATCAGCAAGAGGCGGGGTTCGATGACCAGCGCGCGGGCCAACGCGACCCGCTGCTGCTGGCCGCCGCTCAACTGCGCCGGATACCGGTCGCCCAGATCCTCGAGGTGGACGAGGGCGAGCGCCTGCCCGACGCGGCGGGCCAGCGCGTCCGGCCGCACCCCCATCATCTCGAGCCCGAACGCCACGTTGCGCCCGACCGTCAAGTGCGGGAACAGCGCATAACTCTGGAACACCACCCCGAACCCTCGCCGCTCAGGCGGCACCGGCGATAGGTCGTCGCCGTCGAGCAGGATCTGCCCCGCGTCGGGGTCGACCAGACCGGCGAGGCAGTTGAGCGCGGTGCTCTTGCCGCAGCCGGAGGGTCCCAGCAGGCTGATGAACTCGCCGCCGTGCACGTCGAGATCGAAGGCGGAGAGCGCGACGACCTCGCCGAACCGCTTGGTCAACCCGCGAATCTGCACACGACCGATCTTCCGGCCGGGGGGCGTG
>DASQGM010000410.1:0-3351 GCA_035632615.1 bacterium
GGCCGCCGCGCGGCGGAGCAGCTGGCGGGTGGAACGCAGCACAAGCCATGCCGCGATCGCGATGACGGCGAGACCGACCACCGCCTCGATCGCAGCGGCGAGGTGCGGGGCCGTCAGCGTGTCGTTTTGCAGCTGCCGGGCGATGTCCTTGAGCAGTCCCATGTCAGCGGGTGCTCGCCATCAGCCGCGGGTCGACGGGATCTCGCCGTCTGGAATCCCGCCGGGCTTCGCTACCGAGCGGTTCGCCCTCCGCAGGCGGTACGCGGGGACCGTCACGATCGGGGGGCGCTCCCGCTCCTCGAGCTCCCGGACCTCGAGCGAGGGCCCATCGTCGAGGTGGATCAGTTTCATCGCGAGGTTCATCTGGTCGGCGAGCGGCGCGCCGATCCGCGGCCCGAGACGCGTCATCGCAACCTGGACGATCGCAAACGCCATCAGCGACAGGGACGTCAGTTCCCGGTTTCGGTGGACGCGTTGTTCCAGGTTGACCTGGGCGATGCTGTCCAGCCCGCAGCGGGACCACGCGTCGATCAGCAGGCCCATCTCCACCCCGTATCCCGTGAAAAACGGGAGTTGCTCCAGCAGCGCACGTCGGCCGGCGTATTCGCCGGCGAGCGGCTGGATCACGCCCGACAGCTCCGGGTAAAACAGGTTCAACAGCGGCCGGGCCGTGAGCTCCGTCACGCGCCCGCCGCCGGTGCCGTGCATCCGGGGGCCCACCTGAATCGGCCGTGCGTAGTAGCCTTTGACGTAGCCGATCCGCGGTTCCCGGAGCAACGGGCCGAGCAGACTGTACACGAACTTCGGGTGGATGTTCCGAATATCCGTGTCCACCCACACGATCAGATCGCCGCGGAGCACGTGCAGGCTCTTCCAGAGGGCTTCGCCCTTGCCGTCGAAGCTCCCGGTCTCGGGGAGGATCTCCGAATGGAGGTACGTCGGCACGCCGAGCCGCCGCGCGACCTCGACGGTCCGATCGGCCGAACCGCTGTCCACCACGACGATCTCGTCCAGCAGCGGCGCCTCGTCCATGAGCGCCCGCCGGAGCACCGCGATCTCGTGGCCGATCGTCGTTTCCTCATCGAGCGCCGGCAACCCGAGGCTGATCGTCACTCCTTGGCGCCGCTTGAGGGCGACGAGGCTGCGGAGATCGTCGAACTCCCCCGCGTGGAACGTGTTGGCGCGGAACCACCGGTCCACGACCTCCGAGGTCCACCGTGGGCACGTGGGGATGATGCCCAGGGGGATGGAGTCGCTCATCGTCGCGCCGCCGTGTCGCGCTGGGACAGGAGGGGTACGATCCGGTCGCGCATGACGACCTCCCACGTGTACGCGCCGAGGACCCGGTGGCGGAGCCGGTAGCCGCGGTCGTCCATGAGACCGTGGATGATCCGCTGGGCGCACGCGGCCGGCGCGTCGTCGGTCCCGAACATCTGCACCGCGTCGCCCCCGATCTCCCGAAACGCGCCGAGATTGGTCGTGAACGCGGGCAGGCGCGCCAGTGCCGCCTCGAGGAGCGGTAGCCCGAAGCCCTCCTCTCGGCTGGTCAGCAGCAGCGCGTCGGCGAGCGCGTACAGGTCCGCCATGACCCGATCCGACAGCACCAAGCCCCTGCCGTCGGGCCCGGGAAGTTCGTGGCAGAACACGACCTGCTCGTCCAGTTCCAGCGCATGGCGCAACGCTCGAAGCTCGTCCAGATATTCCGCGTTCCGGGGATTGTGCGCACCGGGCGGCCCGGTCACGAGCAACCGGACCGCGAGCTCGCGCCGTATCAACTCCGCGACCACCTGAAGCGCGTACTCGATCCGCTTGCGGCGGGTGATGCGGACCGGGAGGAGCAGGACGACCTGCTGCTCCCACAGGCGGAGCGTGTCGGCGAGCCATTGACCGGCGGGGGTGAGGCGAAGGAACAGCGCGGGATCCACCCCGTTCGGGATGACCTCGATGCGCGACCGGGGGAGCCGGAGGCCCGCGCTCAGTTCCCGCTGACGTTCTCGCGACACCGCGACGTACGTCGCGCCCGCGATGGGAGTCGTGAGCAGGCTCCACGGCGTGCCGGCGTGGAGCGCGGGGCGGTACTGTGGGTTCGTCCAGGCCAGGTCGTGGCACCACGCGACGACGCGCAGCGCCGGCTGTCGGGCGGCAACCGCGTGCAGCGCCTCGGTCAGCGCGAGGTTTTTATGAAGGGTCAGGACGTTGTGGGCGAGACAGACGTCGACGCCCCGAAGCGCCCGCGCGAGCGCCATCTCAATCTGCGTGGTCAGCGCCGTGTAGGCCGGCGTGACACGCCCGTCTTCCAGCTGGCGCGTCACCGCCATGACCCGCGGATGCCGCGAATCCAGCAGCGGCAGGCGGTGGAGCCGCACCCGGCCTCCGGGGGCCGCCCCGCGCCCCGCCACGATGCGCACCTGGAACCCGCCGTCGGCGAGGAGTTGCGCCTGCCGCGCGAGCACCCGCTCGACGCCGCCGATCACGGGCGGGGCCGCGTAGTGCAGCAGCGCGACGGTTGGGAGACCGTGGCGGAGGCCCGGCATCAGCCGCGTGACGGGGACGACGCGGCGCGCGCCCTCGGCGCGGCGTCCGCGGCCGGACGGCGGCGATCCGCGCGCCATCGCGTCAGGCGGCGGACGTAGCGGGCCAGCGTCTCGGCGTCGCCCGGCGGGAGGGTCCCGAGGCGCCAGTTGATCTCGCGGACGAGCTCCCCCGAGGTCATGTCGGGGAGGACCGGCGGGCCGAGTGGCGGCCGCGCGCCGTCGGGACCGACCGTCCGCTCGTGGCGCAGCCGTTCCATCATCGCGAGCACGCGGACCTTGGCGTGCCGGGGCAACAAATACGCGGTGATCTTGATGAATTCGCGATCCCGGAGTAGCGCGCGCACGTTCACGACCCGCCGCGGCGGGTCCTTGCGGTGTCGTCGTGCGTTTGGTCCGCTTCCCACCCGGGTGCTCCTCCCGGCCGTGCGGGGCCCGGCCGCGGCCTCGAGGTTCCCGCCCCCGTGGTTCGGGTTCGCCGTGGGGACTCCCTGCGGCTCCGCCGGCCCGGCGTTCGCCCCGGAGTGCGGCCGCGTTTACTCCCGCCTCGGTTCGTGGGTTTAGTAGATGAGGAACGGCGGGGGGACCGGCGAATATCTTGGGGCATGGTGGCCCTCGACGACGTGTCCGCCTTTCGTGGGTGCGATCCTTCCGGCATGCTCAAGACGGTGCTTGCGTTCCCGGCGCAGCTCCTCGAGTCATGGGAACGGGCCGTCGCGGCGCCGATCGCGCGACCGGCCGTGGTTCCTTCGCACATCGTCGCGGTGGGCATGGGCGGGTCCGCGATCGCGGCGGATCTGGTGGCCGCGTACCTTGCACC
>DASQGM010000411.1:0-1545 GCA_035632615.1 bacterium
GGGGGGGGCGCCGCGGTTCCTGCGCCTGGCCCGGTTCCTGGCTGCCACCTGCGTCCTGTGCGCGGTCGCCGCGTTTCCGGGGTCGTCCCTGTTCGACCTGGATACGGTCGTGGTCCGGGGCAACGCGCACGTATCGGGTGCCGAGATCCTCCGTCGCGTCGGCATCGGCCCCGGGGACAACGCGTTCCGCGTCAACGCCGTGGCGATCCGGGAGCGCCTGCGTGAGGACCCGCGCATCGCTGACGCGTCCATCGTGCTCGCGTTTCCTCGCCACCTCGTGGTGTCCGTGCGCGAGCGAGACCCGGTTGCGGCGCTTGCGTTCGGGGACGGGTACGTCCTGCTCGGGGCCGACGGGGTGGCGATCGCGCGCGCGCCCGGACCCGGCGCCGCGCTGCCGCTTGTGGTCGACCGTCTCGCCCTGCCGTGGGTGCAGGCCGGGACGGCCGTGCCGTCGCCGAGCGTCCGGTTTGGGGTGACGGTGGCGGCGACGCTGCCCCCGCGGCTGCGTCCGGACGTCATCGGGTTGCGCGTGGACGCCGGTGGCGAAGTCGTGCTCCAGGCGCGGGATGGCGTCTGGGTCAAAGTCGGCGGCGCCGACGGTCTCACCGACCGACTGGCCATGGTGCCACGTGTGCTCGCCGCGGTTCACGCGCGGGGCCTCCACGCCCAGTACGTTGACCTGCGCGTGCCGGGGAGCGTGGTGGTAATGCCGGCCGGTGCCGCGCCGCAGGACGGCGCGACCCCGGCGCCCCCCGGTGCGCCTGCGACGGTCTCCACGCCCCCAACGCCGCCGGCGTCCGACGCAACGCCAGTGGGTGGGAACGGGCAGGAGAACACTTCGCATCGTGGAATACAACCTGGACCACCACATCCAGTGCCCCCGTAACGAGCGGCCGGAGGAGGGATCACGTGGCCAGACGGGGACCGCTGGTGGGACTCGACGTCGGGACCACCAAGGTCTGTGTGATCATCGCGGAACAAGACGAGGAAGCGGAGGTCCACATCAAGGGGATGGGGACCTCCCCTTCTACCGGCGTCCGGAAGGGTGTCGTCGTCGATCTGGACGGGACCACGCGGGCGATCGAAGAGGCGGTGGATCGGGCGGAGCGGATGGCCGGCGTCAAGGTCGCCGCCGCGCTCGTGTCGGTCTCCGGGGAGCACGTCGCGTCTCAGAACAGCCGCGGGGTCGTCGCGGTGTCGCGCGCCGATCACGAGATCGGCGAGCAGGATATCTCGCGGGTGGTGGAGGCGGCGCGGATGACCGCGATTCCCGCAAGCGACCGCGAGATCGTTCACCTCATTCCGCGCGACTTCGTCGTGGACGGGCAGGACGGCGTCAAGAACCCGGTCGGGATGTACGGCTCCCGGCTCGAGGTGGAAGCGCACATCGTCACCGGCGCGGGGACGCTCCTGGCCAATCTCCTGAAGTGCGTGCAGCGGGCCGGTCTCGAGATCGAAGAGCTCGTACTCGAGCCACTGGCGTCGGGGCAGGCGGTGCTGGCGCAGGCGGAGCGAGACCTCGGCGTGGCCGTCGTGGACATCGGC
>DASQGM010000412.1:0-15032 GCA_035632615.1 bacterium
GGGAGCGGCGTGGAGGTGACAGACGCCATGAATGGAGCGCTTCGATTCCGATCCGCCTACGCACTTGTTTGTAGCGCGGTTCTCCTTGCCGTCAGCGCGGGCGGCGTTCGCGCGGCGTCGGCCGTCGTGACCCGCGTCTCGGCGGTGGAGACGGCGCAGGGGGTTGAGTTGTCCGTCGTCGCGTCGGCCCCGATCCGGTACGAGCTCCGCCAGGTGCAGTCGAACTGGATCGTGATCGACGTGAGCCCCGCCGCGCTCGGAATTCCCGCCGGCACCGTGTCGTCGGCCGGGCACGTGGTGACCAAGGTGCGTGTCGGGCAATTTCAATCCGACGTGGTGCGGGTTGTCGTTGAGATGGTCCGGCCCACGCCGTTTCGCGTAACCGCTTCGGCGGATCGGATGGCGTTGCTCGTGGGCATCGGTGCGCCGACGTCGGCCATTGCGAGCGGCGGGGTGGGGCCGTCGACCGCGGCGCAGGCGCCGCCCCAGGCCCCGGCCCAGCCCCAGGTTCCCCAAGACACGACGATCGGGTTCAAGTCGACCGCTGTTCTCCCGCAGCCAACACGGCCGCAGACGCCCCCGGCGCAGCAGACCGCCCCAACGCAGACCGCGCCGGCGCAACCCGCCCCGGCGCAGATTCAGCCCGCACAACGCGTTCAGAGCGTCGTGCCTGGCAAGGCGATCGGCCCCGTGCGGCTCGGCATGCACGTGCAGGAAGTCGTGGCTGCGCTCGGACAACCGATGCGGTCGCAGACCCTGTCCGACGGGACCACGGCGTACGAGTGGTTTGGGCCGCCCAAGAACAGCGGACTTGGCGTGCGGACCACGCCGGCGGGGGTCGTGTACCGGGTGTGGATCATCAACGATGCTCAGTACGTGATCCAGGACCGCGTTCACGTAGGCACCACGGAGAACGATGCGCGTGCGGCGCTCGGGGAACCCTCCCGGGTCCTGGTCGATGCGTCGCACGGACTGAAGACGCTGACCTACCCGTCTGTCGGGCTCTGGGTCGTCATCCAAACGGACACGCGGTACGCGTACTATGGCCAAGTCTTCGAGATAGGTGTGACCACGCTGCCCGAACCCACCGCCGGGCGGTAGACGCTCGGTGCCGGGGCGCCGGCGCTGACGTGTGCGGTCCCCGGCAGCCGTTCGAGGGCGCGGTGGTACGCCGCGCCCTCTTCGCGAACGTGTTTTCACTGCGGGGTCCGCAGGTTCGCGCGATTGCTCCCGGTCGTGCGACTTGCTATACTCCTCTGTGGTTCTCTGCGCTGGCCCCATCGTCTAGAGGCCTAGGACGCGGCCCTCTCAAGGCCGAAACGGGGATTCGAATTCCCCTGGGGCCACCACGCCGATTCCAGAAGGCACGTGTAAGCGCGAGGTGTCGTAACCTACCGAGAACTCCACCGTCACGATAGCGAGAAGGGGGTCCTAATGGCCAGCAAGCGCGAGTACAAGGTGATCTGGATGGAAGACAGGGGGTCTGTCGAAGGAGCGTTGAACCAGGCCGCCCGCGGCGGGTTCAAGATCGTCGGCACGACCGCACAAGCGATCATCCTCGAGGGAAAGACGAAGGGCAAGGATAAGGACGAGGACGAAGAAGACGACGAAGACGACGAAGACGAAGAAGAAGAGGGCGACTAGCGGTCGCCGCATTCGCGAGGTGGTGGGTTCCCTAGGTGCACGTCGCTGCGCCGGGAGTAGGTCGGCGGTGCGGGTGCCGCCTCCTCGGTGCGAATCCGGTGGTGTGTCGTTGACACTAGGACGTGTAGGGCATGCTCTCCGCGAGCGGGAGTGAGGTCATGCCGCAGACCATTTTTGAGATAGACCAGCGCGGTCGGATCGTGGAAATCGGACCGCACGACCTGATCATGATGAGTGACGAACGCACCGTGGAAGCGTACAGGCCGCAGAGCGGAGAGCGCATCCTCCTGGCGAGTCACGGTGATACCGTCGAGCTCTTCGAATACGTTGTCGAGTTGGAGAAAGATCGGGGCGCGCTCCTCGAGAAACCATGCCGGTACGTCAGTAATCCGGAGGACTGGCACGGGGACGGCATGGCGCTCCTCGGTGTCGGGGCGCTCGAAGACCCGGCACACACTGGCGACCGGGGTCTGGGAGTACGCATCGTGTGCTATGTTCGCAACGATGTCGGCGAGATCGTGGCTTTGGACGCCGCCGGCATAGGATAGTCCCTCGAGATCGGTCCGGGCGCCGCGGGCGTCCCTCGCTCAGTCTCCCTGTGCCGCTACGGCGACGGGTGAGACCGCGCGGCGGCCGGCCGCGAGATAGATCGCGCCTGCGACACTGAAGCTGACGATGTAACTGAAATCGGCGCCGCCGAGCGCTTTGCCGATCGGTCCCGCGTACCAGTCCGTCGCCATGAACGGGACCGAGGCGGCGATGCCGATCGCGAAGGCCGCGAGGCCGGTCCAGCGCAAGGCGCCGAACGCGCCGTCCGGCCTATAGAACTCCCGCGTGTCCGGATACGCGAGGCCACGGCGGTGGAACACGTAGAAGTCGATCGCGATGATCGCGATCCAGGGCGTCACCCAGTACACGAGCAGGAACAGGAACCCCTGGAAGAACTTGATGAACTGGGGACCGCCGAACAAGATCGAAAGCACGACGCCGATCGCCCCGACCACGAGCGTCGCGCCTGTGCGCCGCAGCGGCAATCCCCACGTGAGGCCGCCCATTCCGCCGCTGTACATGTTCAGCGTGTTGGAGCTGATGGATCCCAGGACCAAGATCGCGTAGATCGCCGTCACACCTGTGCCGGCAACCGTCCGCATCGCGGGGATGACGCCGCCGCCGACGGCGAGCGTGCCGAGCAGGGCTCCGAGGGTGTTGGTCCACGTCGTGGAGAGGAACATGCCCCAGAACGAGTACCAGAACGGCCGGCGGATCGGCGTGTCGCTCGGCAGATAGCGAGCGTAGTCCGCCGCGTACGGCGCCCAGCTCTCCGTGTACGAGAACATGATCGTGAACTCGAGCAGAAACGCCATCCAGAACGCGGCCCCGCCCTTGGTCGGCGCCGCGGCCGGCCCGGCGCCATGCTGAACGGCGAAGATCGTCAGGAACGCGAATACCACTAGGCTCGCCCGCGTCAGCCAGCGTTCCCATGCATGCACGAAGTTATACCCGTAGATCGTGATGACGATGGTGGCGGCGCCCAGGATCATCGCGGTTGGCACGTACGGCGTGCCGAACAGCTGTTGGCTCGTTTGGGAACCGAGGGTGTTGTCGACGGTGACCCACCCGATGTATCCGAGCCACGCGAGGAACGCCGGGAGATAGTTGCCCCGGTAGCCGAACGCGGACCGGCTCATCGGAAGCTGCGGCATGCCGAGCCTCGGTCCCATCGCCGCGCACAGCGAGTTGCCGAGCGCGCCGAACAGGTTGCCGAGCGCGCAGCTCAGCGCGGTGCCCCAGAATCCGAGCCCGAGCGTGATGCCGAGCGCGCCCAGCACCAGCGTCGTGAGGTGCATGTTCGCGGCGAACCAGACGTTGAACTGCCCGGTGAGCGTGCCGTGGCGCTCCGCGTCCTTGATGCGTTCGAGCCCGTGTGGCTCGACGACCAGTACCTCGTCACGATACAGCGCGTCCGGCGACACGAGTGCCATCACCCCCGATGAGAGGCTCGCGGGCACGAGCCAGAGCGATGCGCCTCTCGCTCGCGCGCGCGCAGCCCTGTGCTCGCGCATAGGCCTGTGCTTCTGAACAAACCGGGTCCGGGTTGCCGTTCCTCGGGAGTGCGCGCGGCCACTCGCGGATCGCCATGTGCCCTGACCGGCGTTCGGCGGTGACGGGGATGGCGCGCGCCAATTCCCACAATGCTACAACGGCCGCATTTCCTATGGTATTTCGACGTGCGTTGCGGCGCCGTGGTCGCTCCTCCCCCCATCGACGGAATCGTTACACCGCCGTGCCACCGTGACCGGTGTGCGGGCGCACGCCGGTCACGCCGACCGCAACGGGCGGGGCAGGGAGCACCTGCCCCGGGGTCAAATCAGGGTGCATCGCGCAGGCACGGCGGATCGGATGCGTCACGGCGGATGGGAGGCGGCGACATGGCGTGGCGGCAGGGTCGGTTCGTTCGAACCGGAGGAGTCCTCGCGCTCTGCGTTGTGCTCGGAGCGCTGGCATGGGGCGGCCCCGTGGGAGCGCAGTCCACGGTCCAGAGCCGCGGGCGGTCGCTCGTGATCGTCCAGGCGCAGGATCCGCAGAACTGGGATCCGATCGCCACGTTCCTCTTGTCGTGGGGCATGGTCGGATGCAACGTCTTCGACGGTCTCGTCGACCGCGGGCCCGACCTCGTGATCCGGCCCGGGCTCGCGACGAGCTGGAAGTGGATCAGCAACGACGTCCTGCAGTTCAAGCTGCGGCGGGGCGTGACGTTCCACGACGGCGAGCCGTTCAACGCCGACGCCGTCAAGTTCACGTTCGACCGATTGCTCGGACCGGAAGGTGCAAAGGGGCCACAGCAGGGCAACTACAAGTCGATCGACCACGCACAGGTGGTGGATCCCTACACCGTCAACTTCGTCATGAAGGAACAGGACCCGGTGATCATTACCAAGCTCGCCGGGTACGGCGGGATGATCGTGCCGCCGAAGTACGTGCAGGAGCACGGCAGCGCGTACTTCGGGGCGAACCCGGTGGGGACCGGTCCGTTCAAGTTCGTCGAGTACCGGAAGGACGATCACCTGACGCTTGCCGCGAACGCGAACTACTGGGGCGGCGCGCCGAAGCTTTCGGCGGTGACCTACCGAATCGTACCCGAGGCCGCGACGCGGGTCGCCGAACTGCAGGCCGGACGGGCCGACGTGGCACAGGGCGTGCCGGTGGCGCAGGCGAACGTCGTCAAGAACGACGGCAATCTCGCCCTGCTGACAGTTGGCAGCCCGACCGTCACCGAGATCCGGTTCGACCCGTCGAAGGCGCCCGCCGGCGACGTGCGGTTCCGCAAGGCGGTGATCGCCGGGATCGACGTGCAGACGATCATCCAGACAATTCTCGGAGGGTACGGGCGCCGCGTGTCCACGTTCCAGAGCCCGCTGTCGTTCGGGAACGATGCATCGATGAAGCCGTACCCGTACGACCCGACGCAGGCGAAGCAGCTCCTCGCCGAGGCCGGAGTCAAGCCGGGGACCGAGGTGGTGCTCAGTTTTCCCAGCAACAACGCGGACTTCCGTGAGGCCGCGCAGGCGATGGTGAGCTACCTGCAGGCGATCGGGTTGAAGCTAACGCTGCAGCCGGTCGAGCAGGTGACCTATTTCAGCGACACGATTCCCCACGCGAAGACGGGGCAGATTTACGAGTTCGGCTGGGGCGGGTGGACGCTCGATTTCGACAACACGGCCAACCTTCTCTACCACAAGGGTGAGTTTTGGAACCCCGTGTTCAGCGACGCGGACGTCGAGAAGTACCTGACCCAGGAACGGACCACGAACGATCAGAAGACGCGCCTGACCGCGTTCCTCGGGCTCGACCACCGGCTGTACGATCTCGCGATCGACTTCCCGTTGTGGCAGCAGATCAACCTGTGGGGCGCCAACAAGCGGGTGCAGGGGTTCGTCGCGCCGCCGGACGATCGGGTTCGGCTCCTCGCGGTGTCGGTGAAGTAGTCGGTCGGTGACCCGCTACGTCGCCGCCAGGATGGGCGGGGCTCTCGCCGTCCTGGCGGCGATTACGCTGTTCGTCGCGTTCGGGATCCGTCTGACCGGCGATCCAGCGGTGGCCCTGTTCGAGGGCGCCGGCGCTCCGAGCATGCAGGACATTCAGCGGATGCACCGGGCATTCGGCACGGACCGTCCGTTCCTGGTGCAGTACGTTGGGTTCGCCGGGGAAGCGCTGCGGGGCAACCTCGGAACGTCGTTCCGCAGCGGGCAGCCGGTGTCCGGCCTGATCATGGAGCGGGCCGGACCGACGCTGGCACTGGCGGTGGGCGGCATGATCGTCGCGTTGACGGTCGCGTTCCCGCTGGGGATTTATGCGGCGATGCACCGGAACGCGCTCGCCGACTTCCTGATCCGCGTCGCCAGCCTGCTCGGGCTGTCGTTCCCCAACTTCTGGCTCGGGATCATGCTGATCCTCATCCTTGCCGTCCGGCTCCGGTGGCTCCCGCCGTCGGGGTACAGCGGGCCGGTGTCGCTGGTGCTTCCGTGCCTGACGCTCGGCGTCATCCTGGCGAGCACGCTCGTGCGCCTCGTGCGCGCGAGCCTGCTCGACACGTTGGGCCAGCCGTACATCCGCACCGCTCGCGCGAAGGGCATGCCCGAGCGTACGGTCATCGTGCGCCACGGCCTCCGGAACGCGCTGCTTCCGGTCGTGACGTTCATCGGCCTGCAGTTCGGTGGGCTGCTCGGCGGGGTTGTGATTCTCGAGAACGTGTTTGCCTGGCCAGGGCTGGGCCAGCTGGCGCTGGGGGCGGTCAGTTACCGGGACTATCCGGTCGTGCAGGGGGTGGTCGTGGTCCTAGCGTTGGGCGTCGTCGCCGTCAACCTGCTCGTCGACCTGCGCTACGGGCTGCTCAACCCTCGCGTGCGGGTCGGCTGATGGCCGTGACGCCGGTCGTTGCCGCCGGGCTCCCCGCGGTCGCCCGGCGCCGCCCACCGATCGGGCTGCGGCTGACGTTGTTCGTCGGGCTGACGCTCGTCGGCCTCTCGCTTGCGGCTGCCCTCGGCGCGCCGGTGCTGGCGCCCCGCAATCCCGAGACGGCCGACCTGCGGGCGCGCCTGACGCCTCCGGCGTGGCTCGCGCCGGGGTCGCCGTATCTGTTGGGCACGGACGCGATCGGCCGCGATATGTTGAGCCGGATCATCTATGGGGCTCGGATCTCGCTGGAGGTGGGCCTCGTCTCCGTGGCGCTGAGCAGTGTCGTCGGCACGGCGCTCGGTCTCGTTGGCGGCTATTACGGTGGCTGGTGGGACGAGGGGATGATGCGGCTCGCTGATCTGCAACTCAGCTTCCCGTTCATCTTGTTCGCCCTTGTCGTGATCGCGGTGCTGGGTCCCGGTCTCGGCCGCATCATCTTCGTGCTCGCGGTCACACAGTGGGCGTCGTACGCTCGGCTCGTGCGCAGCGAAGCGATCGCGGTCAAGGAGGCTGACTACATTCAGGCGGCGCGCGCGCTTGGGATCCGCGACCGCCGGATCATTTGGCGCCACGTGTTACCCAACGCGCTCGGCGCGGTGATGGTGCTGGCCACGCTCAGCATCGCCAACAACATCCTGCTGGAGGCGGCGCTGACGTTTCTCGGCCTCGGCGTGGACCCCGCCGTGCCGTCGTGGGGCGGCATGCTGGCCGACAGCCGTAACTACATCCAGACGGCGTGGTGGGACTCCACATTCCCGGGGCTCGCGATCATGTTCGCGGTCATGGGCTTCAACCTGGTGGGCGACTGGCTGCGGGACAAACTAAGCCCTGATCTCCGTTGACACAGCTCCTCGTGGCTCGGACCCGCCGCAGGAGACCGTTCCCGCCGGGTCCGCACGGGAGCCTCTACGCAGCATAATTTGGCTTCATATCGCCTTGAATCTACTAGAAATGTACCATGTTAGGACGGCAATCTTGACTGAATGTGACTATTTACGTACACTCTGTATGACTATTATAGTCATAATTCGAGGTGAGATGTCCGATGCGAAAAGCATCCATCGCGGCCCTCAGGGCTCACCTTAGCAAGTACGTCGAAGCCGCCAGCGCGGGGGAAGAGGTCCTTGTCACCGACCACCGCAAGCCAGTGGCGCGCCTCGTGCCGGTGGCCGCGCCGCACCGCATGGAGGCGCGCCTCGTCGAGATGGCCCGCGCGGGTCTCGTGCGTCTCCCCATCCGCAGGCTCCCGGCCGGCTTCTGGGACCGGCCTCGTCCGCGCGACGCCGCAGGCCGCGCTCTTGCGGCGCTCATCGACGCGCGGCGGCGCGACCGATGAGATTTTGGGACGCGTCCGCGATCATCCCCCTGTGCGTGGCGCAGCGGTGGTCTCCGGCCGTGCGGACGTTGTGGCGCGAGGATCCCGGTATGGTAGTGTGGTGGGGGACGACGGTCGAGTGCTGGTCCGTGCTCGCGCGACTCAGGCGCGGACTGGCGCTCCCCGGCAAGCGGGAGGACGTGGCGCGGGGTCTGCTGCACGATCTCGAGCGCTCCTGGACGGAGATTCTCCCTAACGAGGAGGTGCGGGCGCACGCCGGCCGCCTCGTCAGGACGCATACGCTCCGAACCGCGGACGCGCTGCAACTCGCGGCGGCGCTGAGCTGGATGAAGCTGCCCCAGGGAGGCGAGATGATTGTGTTGGACCCGCACCTCGCGCAGGTGGCCCGCATTGAAGGGCTAACGACGCGCCCGTAGGGCCCGGACCGAGCCATGTGGACGTCGCGCCCCGGCAGCCCCAGGAGCGTCCTCGCCCGGATGACCCGGGGCGCCGCGTGCCTGTGCGCGCTCAGCGCCGCCGCGGCGATCGGCGCGCTACCTTCGACCGCCGCGCCGGTGCCCGGCAGCGCCGCGAGCGCACTGCAGTCCGCCGGAACGGTGCGGATCTTGCCAAGCGCCCCCGTCCAGGGTGACACTCTGGTCGTGCTGGTGTCGGGGTCGCCTCGTACCGGCGCGGCGGTGACGTTTGACGGAAACCCGGTGGCGACATACTCGACCCCGGGCGGCGATCTCCGCGCGCTCGTCGGTACCGATCCCGATATCGCTGCGGGGATCCACGCGGTCGGCGTCGCGATTCGCGGCGCGGGCGGTACCGTCCGGCGCGTCACGCAGAGGGTGCATCTTGCGGCGGGACGGTTCGGGGTCCGCCACCTGACGCTGGCCCCGACGACGTTCGGACTGATCACGCCGGAGAACCTTGCGATCGAGAGTCGCACGCTCGTTCCCGTGCTCAACCGGCGCACGCCGACCGCCTGGTGGGACGGTGCCTTCGCCGTGCCGTCGGATGGCCCGATCGATTCCCCCTACGGGGAGCAGGGCGTGTACAACGGCCATCGGGAATGGTGGCACATGGGCGTGGACTTCGCCGCGCTCGAGGGCGCCCCGATCACCGCGGCCAACGGCGGCGTGGTTGCGCTCGCGCGGTCGCTACCCCTTGGCGGGAACACGATCGTCGTCGATCACGGCCAGGGCGTGCTCTCCGAGTATCTGCATCTCTCCGCGTTCGTGGTTCGTGAGGGGGCGCGCGTGGAGCGCGGCACGGTGATCGGGCGCATCGGTGCAACGGGGCTCGTCACCGGCCCGAGCGTGCACTGGGGACTTTACGTCAACGGCCTGCCCGTGAATCCGCTGTTCTGGACGGCGCCGCGCGCGGGGTTGACGGCGCCGTAACCGTCGCCGACTATTGAACGAGTACGTCGATGAGCCGGGGCTCCGTGCTCCGCTCGGCCAGGGCTTCGCGCAGCTCCCCCGGTTCCGTCACGAGCCGGGCCTGGACCCCGAACCCTCTTGCGACCGCCGGCAGGTCCACCGCCGGCGCGTCGAGGTCCATTCCGATGAGGCGCTCCCGGGGAACGGGGCCGCCCTTGTACTCGGCCATGCCGTCCTTGAGCACCTGATAGGCGCGGTTGTCCACGACCATGACGGTCGCGGGAATGCGATAGTGAGCGGCGGTCCACAGCGCCTGGATCGTGTACATGATCGATCCGTCGCCGATCGTGCAGATGACGCGGCGGTCCGGCCAGGCCATCTGAGCGCCGAGGGCGGCGGGCAACCCGAGCCCGAGCGATCCGGCCGCGACCCCGAAGTACGACCGCTCCGTGCGGAAGGGAACGTAGCGGTCGATCAACCGTGCGGCCGTGATGGCCTCGTCCACGATCGTGACCTGTTCGTCGGTGAGCTCGCCCAGAATTGCGTACGCGGCGGCGATCGTCATGCGCTCCCCCGGCTTCGGCAGGGCGGCGGCCTGCTTCCACGTCTCCTCGCGCCGGCCGCGTTCCCGGCGGACCTCGGCGGCGCGCGCGTCGGCCGCGCGTCGGCGGGCGGCATCCGCTCCCTCCGCGAGCCGGTCGGCGATTTCGGCAAAGACCGCGGATGCGTCGCCGACGATGCCAAGCGTCGTCGGGACATTCTTGCCGATCTCCCACGGATCGGTGTCCACGTGGACGACTATCGTGCCGGCGGCCAGCGTGACCGGAGGGCTGTAGAGCAGCGACGCGAACTTGCGAGCGCCGGCGAGGACGACGACGTCGGCGTTCGCGAGCTCGGTCCGGAGCTGGCTGAGCGACAAACCGATCATCCCGAGGTACTGCGGGTGGTTCGTGGGGAACACCGAGCGCACGGGGAGGCGCTCACCGTACACTCTGGCGCCGGTCGCCTCGGCGATGCGCACGAGCGCGGTCCGCGCGGCGGGCGTGGCCGCGCCGGCGCCGACGATCAAGACAGGACCGCGTGCCTTCGCGAGGGCGTCCGCGACGCGGTCGAGCGCCGCGGGCTCGGGACGGTTGCCGCCCGCGAGCGTGGTCCACGGCACGGGACCGGAGACCTCCTCGTCGAGGCAGTCCATCGGTAGGGACAGGAACACGGGCCCTGCTGGCGGGGCGGCTGCGATCTTGAACGCCCGCTCGAGCGCGATCGGGATGTCCGCGCCGGTCCGCACCTCGTACGACCACTTCGTAAACGGGGAGGCCACCCGCGCTAGGTCGCTCCAGAGGCTCGGCTCCTGGAGGATCATCCGCCGGTCGACCTGTCCGGCGGTGACGACGATCGGCGCCTTTGCCCGGTACGCGTTGAAGATGTTGGCGAGCCCGTTCGCCAGGCCGGGGGTGATGTGCAGGTTCACGAAGGCGGGCTGGCCCGTCGCCATCGCGTAGCCGTATGCCATGCCGACCGGAATCGCGTCTTGGAGCGAGAGGACGTAGCCGACATCCGGGTAGTCCGCGAACATCTCCATGAAACTCAGCTCGGTCGTGCCCGGGTTACCGAAGACGTGCCGGACGCCCCGCTGGCGAAGCATCTCGAACAGCGCGGTCTTGGCGAGCATCAGCGGCGGTCACCTTGAGGCTCGCTCCGCGGCCGCCGGTACAGCGCCTCGAGGCCTTCTCGCTTGAACCCCCGGGACTGGCAGTACCCGATGATCTCGCGTTCGCGCCGCTCGACCTGCGCGACACCGTCCGCGAGGTCGTTGGCGATCTCCGCGGGGATCAAGAGCACCCCGTGCTGGTCGCCGTGCAGGAGATCGCCCGGGCGCACCGTCAGTCCGCCGACCTCGACCGGTTTCCCGAAATCCACGAGGTGCACGTACGCGTGGGAGACCGCAACGCTTCCGGCGAAGAAATGGAAGCCGAGGGCGCGCACCTCGTCCAGGTCCCGCACGCTGCCGTCGGTCACGGTGCCGACGCAACCCAGCGCCAGGTGGATGTTGCTCTGTACTTCGCCCCAGTAAGCGCCGATGCCGGCCGGCTCGTCCAGGTCGTGCAGCACGATGACCCGCGGCGCGCGGATCTGCTCGATCGCGCGCCACATCTCGAAACGGCGCTCGTCGGCGTCCTTGGGGGGGCGCTCCGTGGCCCGGCATGTCGCGGTGAGCGCGTACCCGACCATCGCTCCAAGGTCGGGGAAGATGCAGCGGATCTGGCTGGACATGAACCCGGCGGTGCGCGGTCGGACGTTGAACACCTCCACGCCGTTCGCCAGCGCGGGGGTAGGGATCGTTCGAAGCCGTGCGAGCAGGTCGGGAGACAACGGGGTGGCCATTGCGACCCTCCGGTGGGCGTGTCGTGCGATCCTGGCGACACATTCTCGCGCCGACGAGAGGACACCTCCCGCGGGCACGCTGCGCGGCCGCGCCGTTGTCCGTGCAAACGCCCGGGGTCCCGAAGCCCTCGCACCGGTCCGGCACACGCGTCGGCTGGGCGGGTGACCAGGAGCCGCGTTGATGGCCCAGTGGCAACGCAACCTCTACACGCTGTGGGCGGCCCAGTTTCTCGCCATGGTCGGGCTGTCGCTTGTCGTGCCGTTCATGCCGCTCTACATCGGCACGCTCGGCGTGGCACCGCTCGAGGCCGTGGAGCGGTGGAGCGGCATCCTGTTCGCGGCGCCGTTTCTCGCGCAGGCACTCACGGCCCCGCTCTGGGGCATGCTCGGCGACCGGTACGGCCGCAAGATCATGGTCATCCGCGCCTTGGGCGGCATCGGGTTCACGAACCTCCTCGCCGCGTTCGTTCTGAGCGTATGGCAGTTACTCGTGCTCCGCGCGCTGCAGGGCGGCGTGAGCGGCTTCGTCGCCGCGACGAACGCGCTTGTGTCCTCGGCGATGCCGCGGGACCGCCTGGGCGCGGCGATGGGCATGCTGCAGACGTCGATGACGGCGGGCAGCGTCATCGGCCCGCTGATCGGGGGCGGGCTTGCCGACCTGGTGGGCTATCGCCATGTATTTGTCGTGAACGGACTGTTGTGCTGGGCCGCGGCGGTGGTGGTCCTGCGCGGCGTGCGCGAGCCTGCCGTGGCGCGCGTCCAGGTCGAGCGGCCGGGTGTGCGCGAGAACTTCGCCTACTTCTTCGGCTCGCCCGCGCTCCGGACGACCGGTCTCCTGTTGTGCGCCAGCCAGATGGCGGTGATGGTGGTCGAGCCGATCTTCCCGATCTACGTGCAGACGTTGGGCGTGCCGACGTCGCGCGTCGCGACTGTCGCCGGCGCGCTGTTCTCCGTGACGGGGATCACGGCGATCCTGGGTGCGCCCGTGTGGGGACGGGCCTCCGATCGGTCGGGGGAAGCGCGCGTGCTTGTGATCGTGCTCTGGGGCGCGTGCTTCGCGTACGCCCTGCAGGCGGGCGTGCACTCGCCGTACACGCTCCTGGTGTTTCGCGCGCTGCTCGGGTTTTTCGTGGCGGGGGTGCTGCCGCCGCTGTTCGCGATCGTCGCCCGGGTTACCCCGCCGGAGCGCCTCGGGGCGATCATGGGGTTGACGAGCAGCACGATCATGGTGGGGAACCTGATCGGGCCGATCGTGGGCGGCCTGTGCGCGGCGGCGTTCGGGATCCGGCCGGTGTTCGGGATGGCCGCGGCGATGCTGGCGATCTGCGCGACCGGGACGCGCGGGCTTGCGCGGGCAAGGCAGGAGCCCGACGGCCCGTAGCATATTGTGAGTGCTGGAGGGCACGCGTGACAGGAGGCTTTGTCGGCTTTGCGATGCGCCGGATTGTGGCGGCGATCCCAACGTTGTTTGGGGTCACGCTGATTGTGTTCTTTATGGTTCGGATGCTGCCCGGCGACCCCGCGCGCCTCGTCGCGGGGCTGAACGCCACCGAGGACGAGGTCAACCACATCCGCGTCCAGCTCGGGCTGACGCAGCCGCTGCCGGTGCAGTACGGGATCTTCATCGAGAACCTGGTGCGTGGCAACCTCGGCAAATCCGTGGTCACGCAGGCGCCGGTGTCCTACGAGATCGCGACGCGGCTGCCGGCGACCGCGTTGCTCGCCGCCACGGCCACGCTGCTCGCGGTTGTCTTTGGCATCGTGTCCGGCATCGTCGTCAGCACGCGGCAGTACACGTCCACGGACTACCTGGTGACGGTGCTCGCGCTGGCCGGCATCAGCATCCCGGTGTTTTGGGGCGGGCTAATGCTGATGGTCGTGTTCGCGGTGTGGCTGCACGTGCTGCCCGCGGGCGGCAATGCCGCGGCGACCAGCCTCGTGCTACCGTCGATCGCGCTTTCGGCCTTTGCGTTGGCCACGATCGAGCGGCAGACACGCAGCAGCATGCTCGAGACCCTTCACCAGGACTATGTCCGCACGGCGCGCGCGAAGGGGCTCGCCGAGCGCGTTGTCGTGTACCGCCACGCCCTGCGCAACTCGCTGATTCCGGTCGTCACCGTGACCGGGCTCCAGGCGGCGACCCTGCTGGGCGGGGCGATCGTCACGGAGCGGACGTTCTCTTGGCCCGGGATCGGCACCCTGCTCGTCAACGCGATCCAGGCGCGCGACTACCCGATCATCCAGGGCGTCGTGCTCCTGTTCGCCATCACGTTTCTCGTCGTCAACCTCGGCGTGGACATTCTCTATGGCTACATCGACCCGCGCATTCGATACAGTTGAGCGCCCGCCGGAGCGGGTGTTTCACCACCCGCTCGCGATCCTCCGCCGGTTACGGCGGAACAAGATCGCGATGGTCGGGCTGGTGATCCTCCTGGTGATGGTCGGCTCGGCCACGCTCGCCGGCGCGATCCTGCCGTACAATCCGGACACCGCGGACTTCAACGCGGTGCTGCAGCCGCCGGCCCCTGCCCATCCGTTCGGCACGGATCAGCTCGGGCGCGACCTGCTGACGCGCGTTGTGTACGGCGGCCGGTTCTCGCTGCTGATCGGAGTGATTTCCGTGGTCGTCGCCCTGGCCGCCGGCGTGCCTCTCGGGCTCGTGTCCGGGTACTACGGCGGCGTGGTGGATATCGTGATTCAGCGCGTCGTCGACGTCATGCTGGCGTTCCCCGGCTTTCTGCTCGCCCTGACGCTGATCAGCGTGCTCGGGGTGGGCCTGACGAACGTGATTCTCAGCGTGGGCATCGCGACCGTCCCCGTGTACGTGCGTCTCATCCGAGGCGTCACGCTGTCCACGCGGGAGCTGACGTACGTCGAGTCGGCCCGCTCGATCGGGATGAGCGACTGGCGAATCATGCTCAAGCACGTGCTGCCGAGTACCGCGGCTCCGCTGATCGTGCAATCGACCATTCAGATCGGGGTGGCGATCCTCACCGCGGCGGCGCTCGGCTTTCTTGGCCTCGGCGTGAAGCCGCCGACCCCGGAGTGGGGGACCATGTTGGGGGACGCGGTCAACTACCTGCTCGCCTCCTGGTTCATCGCGACCTTCCCGGGGCTCGCGATCTTCCTCGCGGTCATGGCGTTCAACCTGCTCGGCGACGGCCTCCGTGACGCGCTCGATCCGCGGATGAAGGTCCTGTAGGAGCACGGCCGGCGTCCGCCGGCCGCGGGGTGACGCTCAATGCACACGAGGTCGGATGAGGTGCTGCGGATCTCGCTGGAAGCCGCGAGCGCGCAGGTCGCCGGTCTGCCGGTCCCGTTTGCAGTGTTGTTCGAACGGGGAG
>DASQGM010000413.1:0-5111 GCA_035632615.1 bacterium
CGACGCGGGGGACATGTGGGCGCTGCTGGCCCGCGGGCAATCACTCTACGAGAACGGGCACCTCGTCGAAGCGTGGACGGTGTTCGCCCAGGCGGCGACCGAGACGCCGGGGGCGGCGCGGCCGGCGCTTTGGCTCGGGGCGGTCGCGATGGCGCGCGGCAATCGTGCGGTCGCCGTGGCGTGGTTCAACGAGGCGCTCCGCCGGCATCCGTCGCTGGCCGAGCAGAGTTGCGCGATCGCCTGGCTCCGGCAGTTGGGCGTCGAGGTGGCGCGCCCGCGCTGGCACCTGCGCTCGCCCGCGGAGTACGCGGTGTTCGTGCACGCCGTGAACCCATCGCTGTCCGCGGCGCAGTCGCAGTGGCTCGGCTCGACGCTGCTCAGCGCGGCGACGCGCTACGGCATCGATCCGCGCGTCGTCGCCTCCGTCGTCTTCATCGAGAGCCGGTTCAACCACCGGTCCGTGTCATCCGCCGGTGCCGAAGGCCTGGGCCAGCTCATGCCCGAGACCGCGGCCGGGCTGGGCGTCGACCCCCGCGATCCCCTGCAAAACCTGATGGGAACGGCCTGGCTGCTCCGGCTGAACGTCGACGAGTTCCACAGCCTGCCACTTGCGCTGGCCGCGTACAACGCCGGGGGAGGCGCCGTGCGGCGCTGGGGTGGGATTCCCCCGTACGCTGAGACGCAATGGTACGTTTGGGCGGTGCTGTGGGTGTACGACGGACTACGGGCGTAACGCGTCACCTCCCCGCGTCTTCATCGTCGCAACGGTCGTCGCCAGGAGATCCCCGGTCACGTTGCCAAACTAGGCTTCGATGGTGTGGCGATCCCGTCACGATAGCCGCATCCTACCTGCTCGAACGGGCCGCCAAGGAGGACGACCAATCATGACGGACATCGAACGCGCCGCCTCCGGCCGGCACTTTCTCCGCCACTGCGTGGCCACGTTGGCGTACCGGGGCGCGAAGGCCCTGCGCGGCGTGCCGGCCGACTTCGGGGAGTTTCGGATCTCGGACACCGCCCGCACGCCGGGGGAGATCCTCGCCCACATGGGCGACCTGCTCGATTGGGCGCTGTCGATGGCGAAGGGCACACAGGCGTGGCACAACTCCCGCGCGTTGGCGTGGCCGGAGGGAGTCGAGCGATTCTTCGTCGCGCTCCACGCGTTCGACGCGTACCTTGCCTCCGACGCGCCCCTGCACGTTCCCGTGGAGCGCCTCTTTCAGGGTCCCATCGCCGACGCGCTGACGCACGTCGGGCAGATCGCGACCCGGCGCCGATTGGCCGGCGCTCCCGTACGCGGGGAGAACTACTTCGTCGCCGACATCGTCACGGGGCGGGTGGGGGCGGAGCAATCTCCGCCGCGGCGGGAGTTCGACTGACGCCGCACGCCGCGGCGGCGCTGCCCGACGCCCGACCTGTGCCTCGCTGCCTCGCCGCGGCCAGTGGCCGCAGCCGCGGCGTTCGATCGCACCGGACCCGTTACGCGCGCGCCCATTCGGCCCGCAGGTATCGGAGCCAGTTGCCGTGCATGATCGCGGCGATGTCCGCCGGCGGGTAGTGGCGCTCCTCGAGGAGCGCGGCGATCTTCTGGAGATCCGCGATCGTGTCGAGGTCGTGCGGGGTGCCCTCACGTCCGAAGCCTCCGTCGAGATCGGTGCCGATCGCGACGTGCCGGCAGTTGCCGGCGAGGTGGCAGACGTGGTCGATGTGGTCGACGGCGTGGCGCAGGGTGATGTGGTCGTTGCGGTCGCCGTGCCGCCAGCCGGGCATGATCATCCAGCAGTCCAGCGCGACGCCGATCACCCCGTCGCGTCCGACGATCGCGCGGATCTGGTCGTCGGAGAACTGGCGCTGGTGCGGCACGAGCGCGCGGCAGTTGTTGTGGCTGGCCATGACGCGGCCGTCCCATCGTTCGAGCGTCTGCCAGAACGCCTCGTCGGAAGAGTGCGTGAGGTCGAGGACAACGCGCAGCCGCTGCATCTCCACGAGCAGCGCGATGCCGAGCTCGGAGAGCCCGTCCTCCGTGCCGGTGCCGCCCGCATATCGTCCAGGGCCGTAGTGCGTCAGGCCGATCATCCGCAGCCCCGCCGCGTGCCACGCGGCGAGATCGTCGGGGGCGAGAATGGGGTCGGCCCCTTCCAGGCTGATCACGAACCCGAGCGGCGGCGCGGGGGCCGGGCTGTCGGTGGGATGCCCCGCGTCCCAGGCTTCCCACTCCGCGACGTGGGCATCGAGCCCGGCGACGTCGCCGACGATGCGCACGTGTCCCTGTCGTTCCAACGCCCGGTAGTAGGCGAGCTGGCCGTGCGCCGCGCCGTAGGCTTGGGCGGTGGTCGCGTAGTCGATGTCGGGGACCGGCCGGCCCGTCGACCGCGCGATGAGCGTGGCGAAGCTGACCGCGACCCGTCCGCGCCGCATCTCGGGATAGGCAACGGTGCCCTGGCCCCGGCCCTTGCCCGGCGTGTAGTTCTCCTGGGCCCGGATCGTCTGCACCGAGGCGAGCAGGTTGCGGTTCCACTGGAGCGCGTTCATCGAAAGGTCGAGATGGCTGTCCACGATCAGCACATGGAGACCTCCTCAGGAACTGATACCGGGGGGTTCGATGCGGGCCGCGTCGCTCCTCGGCCGTTTATGCTAGAGTGGAGCCGGGTGGACCCTGGCCAGCGCGACGCGCCGGGCGTGCGCGCTCCCGGACGAAAGGAGCCGAGGATCCGCGGTATGGGCGAGGACGGACCCCGCATTCTGGTGGTCGATGACGAGCTGGCGATCCGGCGGTTCCTGCGCGTGTCGCTGACCGCGCACGGCTACCATGTATTGGAGGCGGCGTCGGCGCGGGAGGGCGAGGAGGCCGCGGCGACGCAGCGGCCGGATCTGATCGTCCTCGATCTCAGCCTGCCGGACACCGACGGCATCGAGGTGACCCGGCGGCTCCGGGAGTGGTCTGCGATCCCCATCGTCGTGCTCTCGGTGCGGGGGCAGGACGAGGACAAGATCGCGGCGCTGGACGCCGGGGCGGATGACTACCTCACCAAGCCCTTCAGCACGGGCGAGCTGCTGGCGCGGATCCGCGTGGCGTTGCGGCACGCGGCCCGCCCGGCGGACGAGCCCGTGATCGCGACCGGGGACCTCGTCGTGGACGTCGCGCATCGCGTGGTGACGGTGTCGGGTCGGGAGATCTCGCTCACGCCGATCGAGTATGTCCTGCTGAAGACGCTCGCGCTGCACGCCGGCAAGGTGCTGATCCACCGGCATCTCATGCGTGAAGTCTGGGGCCCCGGGTACGATCCCGACACGAACCTGCTGCGGGTGAACATCAGTAAGCTGCGTCACAAGGTCGAGCCGGATCCCGCCCGCCCCCAGTACATCCTTACGGAACCCGGGGTCGGGTATCGGCTGCGCGCAGCAACGTGAGCGCCGCCGGACACCGGAACGAGGTGAGTGGCCGTGCGGAACGTTGAGGTCGAGCGGCCGCGCCCGGAAGCGTTCCTCCGCGAGGCCGAGACCGAGGAGCGCCGCCGGCAGCGGGGCAAGCTCAAGCTGTTCCTCGGGTACGCGGCCGGCGTCGGGAAGACGTACGCCATGCTGGAGGCCGCCCGGGCGCAACTCGCGCACGGGCGCCGCGTCCTCATCGCGTACGTGGAAACTCACGGTCGGGCCGAGACCGAGGTGCTGCTCACTGGGCTCCCCATGCTCCCGCGGCGCCGGGTGGAGTACCGCGGCGTCGCGCTCGAGGAGCTCGACCTCGACGGCGTGCTCGCCGCGGCCCCGGATCTCGCGATCATCGACGAGCTGGCCCACACAAACGCGCCGGGCTCCCGGCACCCCAAGCGGTGTCAGGACGTCGAGGAGGTGCTCGCGGCCGGGATCGACGTCTTCACCACCCTGAACGTCCAGCACATCGAGAGCCTCAACGACGTAGTGGCCCAGATCACGGGCATCACCGTGCGGGAGACGATACCCGACCGCATCGTGGAGACGGCCGACGAGACGGAGCTGGTCGACGTCTCGCCCGACGAGTTGATCGAGCGGTTGCGCGAGGGCAAGGTGTACGTGCCGGGGCAGGCGGCGCAGGCGATTCAGAAGTTTTTCCGCCCCGGAAACCTGACGGCCCTGCGCGAGTTGGCACTGCGCTACCTGGCCGGCCACGTCGACCAGGCGATGCGCGCGTACATGGGCGCACACGCCATCCCTGGGCCTTGGCCCGCGGGGGAACGCGTGCTCGTATGCGTCAACGGGGAGCCGATCGGCGAGCGGCTCGTGCGCGCCGGCCGGCGGCTGGCCGCGGGGCTCGACGCGGAGTGGATCGTGCTCCACGTGGAGACGAGCAAGGAGAGCGCGCTCTCGGAGGCGGCGCTCGACCGGATCGCCCGTACGCTTCGGCTCGCCGAGGAGCTCGGGGCGCGGACCGTGACCCTGCCGGGCGTCGACCCCGCCGACGAGATCATCCGGTACGCGCGTGCGCAGAACGTCACGAAGATCTTCGTGGGCGCTTCCCACCGGCCGCGGTGGGTCGAGTGGTTCCGGGAGTCGGTGGTCGACCGCGTCATGCGAGCCAGCGGCGCCATGGACGTCTACGTCGTCAGCAGCCCGGCCGAGGCGGAGACGCCGTCCGTGGCTGCGCGGCCGGCACGGCGGTCACAGCCTCGGCGGCCCTACCTGTACAGCCTGGTCATCGTCGCCGCGGCGACCGCGATGAGCCTGCTCGTCCGCGGGCTCATCGATGCGGCGAACCTGACCATGCTGTATATGCTGGCCGTCGTGATCGTCGCGCTGCAGTGGGGACGGGGGCCGGCGGTGACCGCCGCCGCGCTCGGCGTGCTCGCGTACGACTTCTTCATCGCGCCCCCGCGCTTCTCGTTTCGGGTGTCGGACACGCAGTATCTGCTCACGTTTGCGGGGTTGCTGATCGTCGGCCTGGTGATCAGCACGCTGGCGGGCCGCGCGCGGGAGCAGGCGCAGGCGGTCAGGCGCCGCGAAGCGTACACGACGGTCTTGTACGCGCTCAGCAACGATCTCGCCGCGGCGCGAGACGTCGACCGGATCGTGGATGTCGTCCTCCGGCACCTGGCCGCGACGTTCGGGCGAGACGGCGCGGTGCTCCTGCCGGCCGG
>DASQGM010000414.1:0-2855 GCA_035632615.1 bacterium
CGCCTCGCCATTAGTCGTGAACCGCGCCGACGAGGCGCCGCGGCGGCAGCGGGGAGGGTCGGGGAAGTGGAACGGAAGCCAGAGGACGCAGACGACGCGGTGGACCGCCGGCTTCGGGCATTGGCGGAGGGGTGTCGCGCCGTCTTCTTTGCGGGACTCCCGGGCACCGGCAAGAGCTTCTTTGTGCACCGCCTGGCCGCGTTGGCCCACGCCGCGGGCCGACCGGTTCATTTGCTCCTGTGGGACGTTATCCGGCCGGTGTTCGAGGCGAGCCCTGCGGGCCGCCGCCATCCCGTCCGTGACGGCATCACGCAGCCCGTCATCCGGAAGGCCGCGGGGATCTGGGCCCGGCGGGCGGTGGCCCGTTGGGACGCGGCCCATCCGGCGATTGCGGTGTTGATCGGGGAGAGTCCTCTCGTCGGGCACCGGTTCATCGAACTGGCCAGGCCAGCGAACGATGCGGCGGAGCCGCTTCTCGCCGGCGACGCGTGCGCGTTCGTTGTGCCGGTCCCCTCGGTCGAGGTCCGGCGCTTCTTAGAGGCGGAGCGAGATCGGCGATCGGTTCAACACCGCCACGATCGAGAGCGGGAAGACGCCCTTCCCGCCGTCGTGCAAACGTTGTGGGGTGAACTGGTCGACGTGTCGACCAAGCTCGGACTCGAGCGGCCGGGCAGGGATGGGGGGCTGCTTACCTACGACCCGACCCTGTACGAGCTCGTCTACCGGCGCGTACTCGCGCGCCGACACGCCCATGTGCTCGGGATCGACCGGGTGTTGGCGGCTCCCGCGGACTCAGTGTACGCGTTCGCCTTTCCCACGCGCGACGTCACCCCCACGGCGGAGGAAGCCGACGCGTGCATCGAAGCGGTGGAGGCGCAGTACGCCGGCCGCGACGCGCTCGATCGCGAGGTCGCCGCCTGGTATCTCGTCTAGCGGCTACCTTTTCAGCGCGGCGTTGAGCCTGGCGAAGCCGGTCTCGAGATCCGCGATCAGGTCTTCGACCGCTTCGAGCCCCACGTGGAGGCGGATCAGCGTGCCCTGTCCGTCGCGCGGCCGCACGGTGCGCTCCGGGCGCGCGGGGAGGATGAGGCTCTCGAACCCCCCGAAACTGGCCCCGATCTTGAACAGGGCCAGGCCGTCGAGCATGGCCGCCACCGCGGGGTCGGAGTTGGTGTGGAGCACGATGCCGAACAGGCTGGACGATCCCAGGAAGTCCCGCTTCCAGAGGGCGTGACCGGGATCCTGGGGGAGGGCCGGGTGCAAGATGCGCGCGACCTCCGGCCGCCCGGCGAGCCAGCGCGCGATCTCAAGCGTGGAGCGCTCGTGGTGGCGCAGGCGCACGGCGAGCGTGCGCAGCCCCCGCAGCGTGACGTAGCAGAGGTCCGGCGAGACGCAGTCTCCGAACTCGTCAAGGCCGCTTTTCACTTTTCGGAACAACTCCTCGTCCCGGACGGCGATGACGCCCATCAGCAGGTCCGAGTGCCCGCCCAGGTATTTCGTTGCGGCCTGGATCTCGACATCGACGCCGTGCTCGAAGGCGCGGAAGTTGAGCGGGGTCGCCCACGTGTTGTCGAACAGCACCACCGCCCCGTGCTCGTGCGCCACGCGGGCGATCGCCGGCACGTCCTGAACCTCGAACGTCTGCGAGCCCGGCGACTCGGCGTACACGACCCGCGTGTTCGGACGCATGAGCGCGGCGATTCCCTCGCCGGCGTACGGGTCGTAGAACGTCGTCTCGACGCCGAAGCGCGTGAGGACGCTCTTGCAGAACGCCCGCGTCGGCGCGTAGACCGTGTCGGCCACCAGCATGTGATCGCCCTGTTTGAGGAACGGGAGCAGCGCCTGCGTGATCGCGGAGAACCCTGAGGAGGTCACCACTGCGCGGTGCGCGCCCGACAGCTCCGCGAGCGCCTCGGTCAGGGCGAACGTGGTCGGCGTGCCCTGGATGCCGTAGTAAAAGCCGGTGTACTTGCGCTCCTGACGGCGCTCGAACTCGGCCATCGTCGGGAACAGGATCGTCGACGCCCGATATACTGGCGGGTTGACGATCCCGAAGTGCTTCTCCGGTTCCCGTCCGGCGTGGACGAGCCTTGTTTCCGGTTTCATCGCGGTCCCTCCCGTGTCGCGCGTCTCTGCACGAGTGTTCGAGTCTGTCCGGCGTGTTGTCCTTCCCTCCGGCGGTGCGTTGGAGGAGTGTCACCGGCGCGCCGCCAAAGCGTCGGGGTGGCTCCCCCCAGCGAGAAGCGCGTGGCGTTGCTGGTCGCGATGACCTCGTCGTTCGTCACCCCCTACATGGCCACCTCGATCAACGTCGCGCTGCCGACGATCGGCCGCGAGTTCGGGCTCAACGCCCTGGGGCTGAGCTGGGTGACGACCGCGTACCTGCTCGCGGCCGCGGTGTCCCTCGTGCCGCTCGGCCGCATCGCGGATCTCCACGGCCGCAAGCGCATGTTTGTCGGCAGCTTGGCGCTGTACACCGTGACCGCGTTCCTCTGCGCGCGGGCGCCGTCGGCGCCCCTCCTGATTGCGTTCCGCGCGCTGCAGGGGATCGGCGGCGGGACCATCTTCGGCATGAGCGCGGCGATCGTTGTCTCGATGTACCCGCAGGCCGAGCGGGGGCGGGCGCTCGGCCTCATCATCGCGTGCGTCTACGGGTCACAGGCGGTCAGCCCGCTCCTCGGCGGCTTGCTCACAGAGTACTTTGGTTGGCGCTCGATCTTCATGACAACGGTGCCGCTGGGGGCCGCGACGATCGCGCTGACCCTCTGGGGGCTCCACGGAGAGTGGGCGTCGCCGCACCGGGAGCGGTTCGACGTCCCCGGTGCGTGTCTCTACGGCACGATGCTCATCGGGCT
>DASQGM010000415.1:0-24761 GCA_035632615.1 bacterium
GATCAGAGGTCCGCCGACGCGCCGCCGCTCGGCTTGGCGTTGAATGCGCGGAGGCCGGGTAGGAGCCCGAGGGCGCAGGCCACGACGATCCCGCCTCCGATCGCGAGCGCGACCGGGAGCCCGAGCACCGACGCGACGGCGCCGGTGGCGAGCGCTCCGAGCTGGTTCAAGCCGATCGTCGCATAGTACAGTCCGAGCACGCGACCGCGCATCTCCTCGCTCGCGGTCACCTGCAGCACGGTCGACATCGTGGCGTCGTAGTTGCTGCCCATGTAGCCCACGACCGCGATCACGGCGAGCGACACGAGAAACCACGGGGACAGGCTGAAGCAGAGGATCCCGCCTCCGAACCCGATCGCGGCGACGATCATGAGCGTGCCCTTGCGCGCCACGTCCCCGCGCGCCGCCACGTGCAGCGTGGCCGCGAGCTGGCCGACGCCGCCCATGGCAGTGAGGTACCCGAGGCCGAGCGCGCCCACCTTGAGCACGTCACGCGCCATGACCGGGAGCATGAACTGATACGAGAACCCAAACGCCTCGATCGCCAGGCTGAGCCACAGCAGCCAGCGGATCGCGCGCGTGCGGACGGCGTACCGCAACCCCTCGCGGACCGACGCGACCAGGGGCTCGGCGCCCCGCCGGATCGTCTTCGGGCTGCGAAGGGCGAAGAGGCACCCGAGCCCGATCCCGTACGCGGCGACGACGAGGAGATAGTTCTGGCCGACGCCCAGCCGGGCGATGACCAGCCCGCCGAGCAGCGCGCCGAGGATGCGCACAAGGCTTCCCGCCATGAACAGGAACGCGTTGGCGTTCAGGAGCCGGTGCTCGCCGACGAGATCGTACATGAGCCCGTTCGTCGTGGGCTTGCTGACCGCGAATGCGCAGCCGGCCAGCACGACATACAGCAGCATGTGCCAGAGCCGAATCGCCTGCGAGAGCACGAGTAGCGCGACGACGAGCGCCATCACCGCCGCGGCCGCCTGCGTGATCACGAGGAGCCGCCGGCGGTCCACGTAGTCGGCAAGCGCCCCCCCGGCGAGGCTGAACAGGGTCTGGCTCGCGCCGCGCAGGCCGGCGGCGAGGCCGACCCAAAACGGCGACTGCGTCAGCACGAGGATGAGCCACCCCTGGCTGAGCAGTTCCACCGTCAGGGTCATCGACGTGCAGAGCGCGTTGGCCCAGAGCCACCGGTACCCCGGGGCCTCAAAGGCGTGGGAGAAGCGCGTCGGTCCGGCGAGCGCCAGGGTAGGCCTCCGCGTGGCGCGGCCCGTCCTCCGGCGACGCCGCTGCGCGGCGCGCGGGCGGGTCGAGCGCCCGAGAGCGTCTGGCAGATGGTTCTGGAGAGCGCGGGGCGGTGCCTTCACCTGCGCCGTCCGGCTGCCGGCGGCGCGGCCCGGCGTCCCGCTCGTGCGCAGGGAGGGCTTGTGTGCCGGCGGGGTGTATATATAGTATCCGGTGAACGGTCCGTACGGGACCGTTTGACCATACTCGGGAGGGAGCATCCTTATGCGCACGCCTGCGTGGGTACATGCTTCGATGAGCCGCCGGAGCCTGCTGCGACGGACCGCCGGCGCGGGCCTGGGGCTGGCCGCGCTCCGCGGCGCGGCGGGATTCCTCGACCCGATGGCCGCCTCGGCCGCGGCAGCGCTTACGCTCTCGTATCCGAGCTGGATGTTCAGCGAGCCGAGCACGGGCAAGTACTTCCGCGACATGAGCGCGGCGTACGCGCAGGCCCACCCGAACGCGCAGGTGGACCTGATCCAGCTCCCCGCGGGGCAGTACGTGGAGAAGATCTTCACCGAGATCCAGAGCGGCCAGGTGCCCGACATCCTGCCGCTGTTCACGACACAGATGCCGCAGTACATGCACCTTGACCTGCTCGAGCCCCTCGACCCGTGGCTTGACAAGGCGCCGTTTAAGAACAAGCTCGTGCTGCTGCAGCGGTTCGCCCAGAAGAACGGCAAGAACTACGGCGTGGCGCTGACCGCGTCCCCGCAGGGACTGCTCTACAACCAGGCGCTGCTCGAAAAGGCGAAGGTCGACATCCCGAAGACCCTCGACGACCTGTACAACGCCGCGGACAAGATCTACAAGGCGACCGGCGTCTTCGGGTTCGGGGTCCACGTGGACACCTCCGCGATGCTCCTGGCGTACGTCTCGTGTATGCAGTGGGTGTTGGGGAACGGCAGCGACTTCAGCAAGACCGACGGGTCGATCACGTGCAACGCGCCGAAGACCGTCGAGGCGTTCCAGCAGATGATGCGGTTCGTCAACGCCCCGTTCGCCCCGAAGGGCCTCGGATGGTACCAGCTCCGGACGATGTTCGCCGAGGGGAAAATCGCGATGTTGTTCGACGGGCCGTGGGACCTGGGCCAGGTCAAGTCGGTGAATCCGAACCTCTACCCGCTGGTGGGCATGGCGCCCTGTCCCACCCCGACGCACGCCGCGATCACCGGCGGCGCGTTCTACACGATGCTCAAGAAGGAAGCGAACAAGCAGGCGGTCTGGGACTACATCGCGTTCGCGACGAGCGACGAGTGGCAGCGGCGGTGGGTCGAGGTCCAGGTGCAGGTGCCCGGGATCACGATCGCGCCCACGTCCGCGTTTCTCCGCCAGAACCCCGGCTATCGGTACGTCACCGAGCTCGCCGCGAAATACGCCACCGGGTTCGGGTATCTGCCGCCCGGGTACGAGCTCGTCGCGACGACGTTGCAGACCAAGGTCATCGACCACGTCGGCGACATCTGGTCGGGCGCGAAGCCGCCCAAGGTCGCCATGGACGAGTGTCAGAAAGAGCTCGAGGCGTGGGCGAAGACGCTGCCCCCGGGCGGGCGCAGTTAGGCGCGTAGCGCGTTGCGGCGGCCGCTGAGCGGGGGCGCGAGGGCGCCCGAGCGCCCCGGCTCAGCGCGTGCCGCCCTGGCGCGGGCGGACCGGCCATGAGGCGCGAGCGCCGCGTCTTCGCGATCGCGATGATGGCGCCCACGGTGTTGTGGACGCTGTTTGTGCTCGTGTATCCGGTCGCCGTGACGATCCGCAACAGCCTGTACAACGTCGGCGCCGGCTTCGACCCGCACCCGCCCTTTGTCGGCCTGGGGAACTACGCCGCGTTGCTGGACGATCCGATCTTCTGGCACTCCGTGCGCGTCACCGCGTTGTTCACGCTCGGCAACCTGCTCGGGTCCTTCGGGCTGGGCCTGTTGACCGCGCTGCTGCTGCACGAACGGTTCCACGGCCGGCCGCTCGCGCGCGCGATCCTGCTCCTGCCGTGGGCGATGCCGCAGGTCGCGGCGGTGGTCGTGTGGCGGTGGCTGCTGCAAGTGCAGTACGGCGCCGTCAACTACATCCTGTGGAGTCTCCACCTCGTCGCCACCCCGTCGATTCAGTGGTTGGTCCGCCCGAGCCTCGGTCTGTACGCCGTGCTCGCGGCGACCGTCTGGTGGCAGTACCCGATCGCGACCACGTTTCTCCAGGCCGGGATCCAGTCGGTGCCGGTGGACCTGTACGAGGCGGCCGGCATCGACGGCGCCAGCGGGTGGCAGCGGTTTCGCCACGTCACGTGGCCCGGCCTGCGCCACGTGCGCAACATCCTGCTGCTGATGCTCCTGTTCTGGTCGCTCGGGCAGGTGATCATCATCTGGACGATGACCGCGGGCGGACCGGCGCGCGCCACGCAGACGCTCGCGATCCTCGTCTACCAGCGTGCGTTCTCCGACTTCCAGTTCGGCAGCGCGGCGGCGCTGGCGACGATCGTGCTGGTGATGTCGTTGAGCATCGGGGTGCTCTATTACCGGCTGACGCTCCGCGCGGCGCAGGAGGCGTAGGCGTGGCGGCGCGGCGTCTCGCTCGGCGCGGGCTCCTGTACGCGGGGACGGCGTTCGTGTGCGTGGTCGTCGGGTTCCCGATCTATTGGATGGTCACGAGCGCGCTCGAGCCCGGCAACCTGTTCAACTTCCCGCCGCGGTTCTTTCCCACGCATCCGGCGTGGAGCAACTTCGTCCACATCTTCACGGTGAACCCGCTCGCGCACTGGCTGGCCAACAGCCTGTTCGTCGCGGTCGGGACGATGGTCTGCTCGCTGGTGCTCGGCGTGCACGCGGCGTACGGCCTGTCACGGTTCCGCAGTCGGCCGGTCGACGCCCTGGGGTTCCTGATGCTCGTCGGGCAGATGATTCCGGTGACCGTGCTGACGATCCCGTTCTACGTGCTGTTCCGCGGCCTGCACCTGATCGACACGCTCACCGGGATCGTCATCGCCACCACGACGTTCAGCGTCCCGTTGTGCCTGTGGATGCTGAAGGGGTTCTTCGACGGGGTGCCGCGGGAGCTGGACGAAGCCGCGCTGACGGACGGGTGCACGCGCCTCGGCGCGCTGTACCGCGTGATCCTGCCCTCGGCGCTCCCCGGCGTGGTCGCCTCGGCGACGTTCGGGTTCATGCTGGGGTGGAACGAGTTCTTTTTTGCGAGCACGTTTCTCAGCACCGAGACGAAGTGGGTCGGGACCGTGGGTCTCGTGACGTACATGGGGCAGTACTTCGTGGAGTGGTCGGCGCTCATGGCCACGGCGTTCGTGATCACGATCGTGCCGGCGATCCTGTTCCTGGTGACGCAGCGCTACATGATGGCGGGGATCACCCAGGGCGCGGTGAAGGCGTGACCGTTCGCGCCGCCGTGATCGGCTGCGGGCTGATGGGACGGCGGCACGCGGCGGTGCTGCGCGCCGCCGCCGGGGTCGAGATCGTCGGTTACGCGGACCCCGACCCGCAGGCGCTCGACGCCGCGCGCCGGATCAGCCCGGCGCCCGGGTTCGCCGATCACCGCGCGCTCCTCGCCGAGGCGCGGCCGGACGCGGTCTGCGTGTGCACGCCCGATGACCTGCACCGGGAGCCCGCCGTGGACGCGCTGCATGCCGGCGCCGCGCTCCTCGTGGAGAAGCCGCTGGCGATGACGCCGGAGGACGCGGACGCGATCCAGCGGGCCGCCGAGCGCACCGGGACCCCGGCGATGGTCGGCCACCTCCTCCGGTTCGACGCCCGGTACGCGGCGGCGCGACAGGCGGTCGCCGCGGGCGGCGTGGGGCGGGTGTTGCACGTCCGCGCGCACCGGAGTGCCGCAGCGGCCGACCGGCGGCGGCGCGGCGCGCGGATCTCGGCGCTGTGGCACCTGGCCGTGCACGACGTGGACTTGGTACGCTGGATCACGGGGTGCGAGGTGACGGCCGCGGCTGCAAGCGGGGTGACCGATCTCGACGGCGCCCTCGTGGTGGCGGCGGCGCACCTTGCGCTGGAGGGCGGAGCGCTCGCCACGCTGGACGCGTCCTGGGCGCTGCCGGACGCGTTCGCTGGACGCGTGTGGACCGGGTTCACCGTCACGGGCACCGCCGGCTGCCTCGATGTGCCGTCGACGCACGCCGCCGTCGCCGCGCACGCGGCGGGCGGGGTGACGTACACGGACCCGACGCGCTTCTTCGAGCCGCCCGGGCTGGCGCCGCAGGGCGCGCTGCGCGACGAGATCTCGGCGTTTCTGGACACGGTGCGGGGACGGACGGCGTCGCCGGTCCCGCTGTCCGAGGGGGTGCGGGCGGTGCGCGTCGTCGCGGCGCTCGAGCGGGCGCTCGCGTCGCGAGCGTGGGTGCCGGTGGCCGCCTGATCGCGCGGGATGCACATGATTCGAGGTGAGGAGGTTCCACGGTGCTGAACGTTGCCGTCGTCGGCGCGGGCCTGCTGGGCGCGCGCCACGCGAGAGTGTACGCTGAGCTCGGCGCATGCCGTCTGGTCGGGGTGTGCGACCTGGACCGCGGGCGCGCGGACGCCGTGGCGTCGCGTCACGGTGCCCGCGCATTCACGTCGCTCGAGGAACTGCTGCGGGCGGGCGTGGACGCGGTGTCCGTGGCCACGCCGGATCACGCGCACCACGATCCGGTGACGGCGTGTCTCGACGCCGGGGCGCACGTGTTCGTGGAGAAGCCCCTGGCCACCGACCCGGCCGAGGCCCGCGCGCTGGTCCGTCGGGCCGCCGCGTGCCGCCGCGTGTTCATGGTGAACTACAGCCAGCGCTGGCTGCCCGAGTCCCGCCGCATCGAGCGGCTCGTCGCATCCGGCGCCCTCGGGGAGATCGCGTTCATCGAGTCCCACCGGTGGGACGCGGCCTGGGTGCCGGAGCGCATGATCGCCGGGTGGGCGGATCACACCACGCCGATCCACTTCATGTCGAGCCACGACATCGACCTGATCCTGTCGTGGACCGGCCGCCGCGCGCGCCGGGTCTACGCCGTGGCCCATCGCGGAGCGCTGTCCCGGAAGGACACCGTGGACGGCTACGACGCGCTCCTGACGCTGGAGGGGGGCGCCCGGGTCAGCCTCCATTCGTCCTGGATCCTGCCGGAAACGTTTCCCGCGGCCGCCGACAGCAGGCTCGAGGTGATGGGAGCCGGCGGGGCGCTGTTCCTCGACGGGAACCGGCGCGAGATGTCGCTCTTTGGGCCCCGGCACAGTGAGCGGGTGGTGTTCGGCGGTCCCCGCACGGCCGATGAGGTGAACGGCCGGATCGCCGGGGCGTTCGTCGAGTCGCTGCGCGCGTTTCTGGACGCGATCGCCGCGGACGATCACGACGCGCCGACGTCGGCGGCGAGGACGCTGCACGTGGTGGAAGTGCAGGCGGCGATCGTCGCGTCCGCTGAGCGGGAGACCGAGATCGAGGTGCCCGACGCCGGCGCGCGGCGCTAGCGCCGTGACTCGCCGTTCAGCCCCGAGTCAGGCGCGGCGCGCGTTCGCCCCCGTGCCCCGCGTGTTCACTTCGTTCGCCCGCACGTGAGGAAGGCATCGAAGATGACCCCGGAGGTCGACGCCGAGGGGTCGTCCTTGTGCGCGTCGATCGCCGGGCCGACCAGATTGGCCAGGTCGTCCACCGTCTTGACGATCGCGCACTTTCCGGCGTCCACGATGTCGCGTACCAGCACCGACGGTGTCTTCCCCGTGTTGTCCAAGTGCCGGACGATGTCGGCGACGCCGGACGCGTAGCCCTCGTGCAGGTCGTCGCGGGCGAAGTACTCGCGATCGGTGTCCCAGCGGCCCTTCCACATGAACGTCCCCCCCACGGCGTCCACCGTGGAATTCGAGGGAGCGCCGACGGCGTCGCACGCTGCGAAGCTGGACACGAGAGAGGAGATCACGTTCTGCTGGGGGTTGGCGATTCTGGCGATGGCGCGTGACGCGAAGGTCGCGACCTCCGTACTCTGCGTCATCGAGCGCAGGCAGGTGTGGGCCTTGCGAATGAGCAATGGGACGTACGCGCGGACGTCGGCCGGGAAGTCGGCGAGATCCTGCACGGTGTCCCAGACCCCCATCGCGTATCCGTCTTGGAACTGCCAGGTCACGTTTGCCCACCGCTCCTGCCGCACAAACTCGTCTGACTGTGCCACGGCCGCAATCGGGGCGGCCAGCAGGACGACAAGGCCGACGGCGAGTGCCTGGGTCTTGCCGATCATGGCGATCCCTCCTTCTGCAGTGGAGTTGGCGGGCGTGCGCGGAAAATCCTTGAACGCGCGTGGAACCGGGCGTGTGGCGCCTCCGCGAGGGGCTCAGGAATCCGCGTCGACGGCAGAGAATGCTAGTCACATCACCGCGTCTTCCAGTGCGTGCGCATCCTGCGTGGCGGGAAGGCGGTAGGGTTCAGGAGGAGTCACGTGAAGATCACCGACCTCAAGATCGATCCCATCAACATCACGTACACCCACACGATGTCCTCCGCAACGTCGAAGGCGAGCGGGACGAGCAAGTGCATCGTGCGCCTCGGCACCGACGACGGCATCGTCGGGCTCGGCGAGGCTCCGGGAGGTGCCGAGACCCAGGAGGAGATCCTGCGCGCCTACGAGGCGCTCCGCGATCAGGACCCGTTCCGCATCGAGGCGATCGTCGAACGCCTCCCCGGGCCGCACCGCGGGCTGTACGGGCCGACGCCGACCGCGATGTCCGCGGTCGAGATGGCGGTGTGGGACATCATGGGCAAGGCCGTCGGACGGCCGGTGTGCGACCTGCTCGGCGGTCGGTATCGGAGCGCCGTTCCCGTGTGCGCGCCGTTGTTCACCCACGAGGACACCGAGGCCGATTTTGCCTCGGCGACGCTGGGGGCCGCGGAGGAAGCGATCGCCCGATGGGGGTTCGGCGCGGTCAAGGTGAAGGCCGGCGTCTACCGCCCTGGGTCGGAGCTCGGGGCGCTGCGCGCGCTGCGGCGGAAGTTCGGCGAGGGCCTCGCGCTGCGCGTCGACCCGAACGGCGTCTGGTCCCCGGAGGAGAGCATCCGATTCGGGCAGCGGGCGCTCGACCTGGATCTGGAGTGGATGGAGGATCCGACCTGGGGCATCGAAGGAATGCAGCGCGTGCACTCCACCGTCCCCATCCCCCTCGCGACCAACATGTGCGTCCGCAACTTCGACGAGGTCCCGGTCGCGTTCCGCGCTCAGGCCGCGGATGTGATCCTCGGCGACCACCGGATCTGGGGCGGGATGTGGCCGACGCGGAAGCTTGCGGCGCTGTGCGAGGGGATGAACATCGGGTTCGGGTTGCACAGCTCGCACGAGCTGGGGATCGCCACCGCCGCCCGGCTGCACCTCGCGGCGGCCACGGCGCATCTCAGCTACCCGATCGACGTCACGCACTGGTTCCACGCGGACGACGTGATCGCCGGCGGCCCGCTGCCGATCGCCGGCGGCACGATCGCCGTTCCCACCGGCCCCGGCCTCGGCGTCGAACTCGACCCGGAAGCGCTCGAGCGGGGCGCCGCCCGCTACGCGCGCGACGGCCAGTACGTCACGACATTCACCAACCCGTCCCGCTACCGGTGGTGGGTGTGATGGCCACGAGAGGAGAACGCATGAAGACGTCCCACGCCGCGGCGCCCGCGAAGCGCCCGATCACGATCGAAGACGGGCTCGCCCTGCGGATCGCGAACGATCCTCAGATCGCGCCGGATGGTTCCCGCGTCGTCTGCGCGGTGACGGCGGTCGACGTCGCGGCGAACGGCTACCAAAGCCATCTGTGGGTGGTGCCCGTGGGCGGCGGCGCGCCGTGGCAGCTCACGACCGCGGCGGCGCGGGACGCCGGCCCGCGCTGGTCCCCGGACGGGGGACGCGTCGCGTTCCTCTCGGACCGCGGCGGCACGAAGCAGCTGTGGGTCATCGCCGCCGGCGGCGGGGAAGCGAGACCGCTCACGTCCGGAGCGATGTCTCCGTCTGAGCTCGCGTGGGCTCCCGATGGGCGGTCGATCGCCTTCGTCGGCAAGCCGGAAGCGGACCCGGCGGGCGAGAGCAGCGACGTCCGCGTGATCTCGCGGCTGCACTACAAGCAGGACGGCGAGGGCATCTGGGACGGTCGCTGGAAGCAGGTGTACGTCGTGGACGCGGACGGCGGCGGCGTCCGGCAGGTGACGCAGGGCGACTACGACCACGTGAACCCGGCCTGGTCCCCGGACGGCGCGCTGCTCGCCTACGCGGGCGACGCGTCGCCGGACGCGGACCTGGCAGGCGCGGGCGACATCTGGGTGGTCCCCGTCGACGGGGCCGCGCCGCCGCGCCCGCTGACGCGGCGCCTCGGGCCCGCCCAGTCGCCGTCCTGGTCCCCGGACGGCACGCACGTGGCGTACGTCGGTCACGACAACGTCTGCTGGGGCGCGAGCCATCTCCGGGTGTGGGTCGTCCCGGCGGCCGGGGGCGCGCCCAGGTGCCTCACCCGCGGGCACGACCGGAGCGTGGAGCATCACATCGGGTCCGACGTGCGGGCGAACGCCACCACGGGCGGGCTGACGTGGTCTCCGGACGGCGGCCGCATCTACGTCATGACCGCCGACGGCGGGAGCACCCAGATTGCGTCCGTGGCGGTCGCCGACGGCGCCGTCCGGCTCGAGACGACGGGCGACCACGACGTGGTCGGCTGCTCGCTCGATCGGGCCGGGCGCCGCCTCGCCTGCGTGGAGGGCGACCCGCGCACGCCCGGCGAGGTCGCCGTCGCCGATCTGGCAGATCCCGCGCCGCGGGCGCTACGCCGTCTCACACGGTGGAACGCCGCCGTGCTGGACGCGGTGTCCCTTGCGGCACCCGAGCGGTTCGAATGCGCCGGGGCCGACGGGTGGCCGGTCGAGGGGTGGGTGATGAAGCCGGCCGGGGCCGTCGCGGGGGACCGGGCCCCCACGGTGCTCGAGATTCACGGCGGGCCGCACAGCGCGTACGGGTACGCGTTCATGCATCAGTTCCAGGTCCTGTGCGCCGCGGGCTATGGCGTCGTCTACGCGAACCCGCGCGGCAGCCAGGGATACGGCGAAGCGTTCTGCGCGGCGACCCATCACGACTGGGGCGGGAAGGACTACGAAGATCTCATGCGCGTCGTGGACCACGCGGTCGACGCGCACCGCTGGATCGATCCGGACCGGCTCGGCGTCGCCGGCGGCAGCTACGGCGGGTACATGACGAACTGGATCGTGGGCCATACCCAGCGCTTCCGGGCCGCGGTCACGATGCGGACGACCTGTGACCGGTACGCCCAGTGGGGGACGTCCGACATCGCGTACCACAACGGGCGCTGGGAGTTTCCCGGCGATCCGTGGGACGCGGCCGAGTTCTACCGGGAGCGGTCACCCATCACGTACGTGCGCCAGATGAAGACGCCGATGTTGATCCTCCACGGCGAGAACGACCTGCGCTGCCCCATCGCCCAGTCGGAGCAGCTCTTCGCGGCGCTGATGAAGCTTGGGACGCCGACGCTGTTTGTGCGCTTCCCCGGTGAAAGCCACGGCATGTCGGCGTCGGGACAGCCACGGCACCGCGTGGCGCAGCTCCGACACATCCTGGCGTGGCTCGACCGGTACCTCCGGCCCGCTCAGCCGACCCGCAACGCGGTTGGCGCGAGCGCGCCGAGCTCCTCGAACAAGCGCACGTAGGCGCGCACGCCGCGGTCGAAGCTCTGGAGGCGCAGGAACTCGTTCGGCGCGTGCATCCGGTTGTCGGGTTCGCCGAACGCGAAGAACACCAGCCACATCCCGAGGCCGCTCCGCAGCAGATCCGAGACCGGGAGCGTGCCGCCGATGCGGACGCGGACCGGATCCTTCCCGTAGACGTCCTTGAGCGCGCGGGCGGCCGCGGCCAGCCCCGGGTGGTCGGGCGGCATCAGGTAGGCGTGCGCCTTTCCCGGGAAGCGCGACACGATGAACTTGACCCCCGCCGGCCCGTGGCGGTGGACGTGCCGTTCGATTGCGTCGGCGACCCAGTCCGGATCCTGGTCCGGTACCAGGCGGCACGTGATCTTCGCGTGCGCCTCCGCGGGGAGCACCGTCTTGATGCCGTCGCCCTGGAAGCCGCCCCAGATGCCGTTGATCTCGAGGGTCGGCCGGACCGTCACCCGTTCCACGGGCGTGTACTCCGGCTCGCCGGTGAGCGCGCTGACCGCGAGTTGCGACCGGTAGGACGCTTCGTCGAACGGCACGCGGGCGATCTCCTGTCGATCCGACGCGGTCAGCGGGCGCACCTCGTCGTAGAATCCCTGGACGGTCACCCGGCCCTGCGCGTCGTGCATCCCGGCGAGGAGCGCGGTGAGCGCGTGGATCGGGTTAGGCACCGCCCCGCCGTACACGCCCGAGTGCAGGTCCGTGCGCGCGCCCCGCGCGTCGATCTGGACCGCCGTGAGCCCGCGGTTGCCGATCGTCAGCGAGGGCGTGTCCACGTCCAGCATCGAGCCGTCGGCGCTGATCGACAGGTCCGCGTCCAGCAGGGTGCCGTGCTCGGCGATGAACGGCCCCAGGTTGGGGCTGCCGATCTCCTCCTCGCCCTCGAACATGAACTTGAGGTTGAGCGCCGGCGCCCCGGCCACCTCGCGAACTGCGTCGAGCGCGGCGATCGGGGTGTACAGGCTGCCCTTGTCGTCCGTCGCGCCGCGGGCGAACAGGCATCCGTCCCGCACGGTCGGCTCGAACGGCGGCGACTCCCACAACGCCACGGGATCCACGGGTTGCACGTCATAGTGGCCGTAGATGAGGATCGTCGGGGCTCCGTCCCGCACGTGCCAGTGGCCGTAGACGACCGGGTTGCCGGCGGTCGGCAGGAGGCGCACCTCCGGTACGCCCACCGCCCGGAGGCGCTCCGCGAGCCAGTCGGCGGCTTTGGCCACGGCGTCCTTGTGCGCCGGAAGAGCGCTCACGCTCGGAATGCGGAGGAACGCCATCAGCTCCTCGAGATGCCGGTCGTGCGCCTTCGTCAGATATGCGTCCGCGGCGGTAACGTTCATCGCACCTCACCCTTGTCTGTGAAATCTCGGAGCCCAGGATCGTTGCGTCTCCGAAGGCGCACTGCCGGCGTGTCCGGCCGGACGCTGTATCGAGGACATTCCCCGTCGGCGCGCTCGCCCCTCTTGGGTTCGCGGCGGCGACCATGCGGCGGCCCGCGTCGGGCAGGGCGGGGCGGCCCGCGAGTGGAACACACGGCCAGCGTCCACCCACCGGTGTCGAAAGGAGCCCCGCGATGCTACGATCGGACGACGTCAGCGCCGCGCCGCTCGGCGGACTTCGTGAGTTGTTTCTGCTGCGACCAGACGTGGTCTTCCTGAACCATGGATCGTACGGCGCCTGTCCGCGATCGGTGTTCGAAGCGTACCAACGCTGGCAGCTCGAGCTGGAACGGCAGCCGGTGGATTTTCTCTACTACCGATTCCCGGACCTGATGCAGAACGCGAGAGCACGGCTGGCCGAATTCGTCGGCGCACCCGCCGCCAACGATCTCGTGTACGTGCCGAACGCCACCACGGGGCTCAATGTCGTGGCCCGCTCCTTGGCGCTGCGGCAGGGGGACGAGGTGCTCGGCACGGATCATGAGTACGGCGCGCTCGACAAGACCTGGGCGTTCGTCTGCGGGCAGCGGGGCGCCGCGTACGTGCAGGCGGAACTGCCGTTGCCGCTGGAGTCTCCCGAGCAGGTCGTCGACGCGGTCTGGTCGCGCGTCACCGAGCGGACGCGGGTGCTGTTCATCAGCCACATCACATCCCCGACCGCGTTGACGTTTCCCATCGGACCGCTGGTGCGACGCGCTCGGGAGGCCGGGATCCTCACGGTGATCGACGGGGCGCACGCGCCGGGGCAGATCCCGGTCGATCTGCGCGCGCTCGGGGTAGACTTCTACGCCGGCAACTGCCACAAGTGGATGTGCGCGCCGAAGGGGTCCGCGTTTCTGTACGCGCGCCGCGAGGTGCAGCCGCTGCTCGCGCCGCTCGTCGTGAGCTGGGGCTGGCCGTCCGGCTTCGTTGACCAGCACCAATGGCAGGGGACGCGCGACGTCGCGGCGTTTCTCTCCGTGCCCGCCGCGATCGATTTCCTCCGGGAGCACAACTGGCCCGCGGTACAGCGAGCCTGCCACGCGCTGGCCCGGCGCGCGCGCACAGCCCTCGCCGCGGTGAGTGGCCTCCCGCTGCTGTCATCGGATTCGCCGGCGTGGTACGCGCAGATGGTGAGCGTGCCGATCCCGATTCCCGCCGGCGACGCTCTGGAAGTGCGGCGACGTCTATGGACGGAGCATCGGATCGAGGTGCCGGTCACGGCATGGAAGCATCGGACGTTGTTGCGCGTGTCGATTCAAGGGTACAACTCCGAGGCGGACGTCGACGCGCTCGTCTCGGCGGTGTCCGGGATGGTTGCCGAGGCGCGATCGTTGTAGCCGGACGCGTGGTCGAGCCTGGGTCTGCCCGACGAGACCGCGGGATACGGATCGACGCACGCGACTAGAAGGTCGGCGTTTGGCAGAGGTCGGCGCCCGGCGGGTAGCCGAAGCTACTCAGTTGCTGCGGTCCCTGATAGCGCCCGCGATCGCTCAGCATGTCGCCCCACGGCACGGCTTTGTACAGGTGCCCGGGCTGGAGCCAGACCTCGCGCCCCGTGTCGCCCTTGATGGGCTGTGTGGCACGGGCGACGGTGAAGAACAGCACATGGGGCACCGTCGCGTCGACCAGGGCGACGCAGTACGTGCTGGGCGCCAGCGTGCATACGGGTTTGGCGGTATTGAAGATCGATGGGTATCCCCACGCGTGGGAGAACTGCGCCTCGCCGTGCGGCTCGGAGTTGTTGACAAAGACGATAAGCGCAAACTTCCCGGCCGACGGCCACAGGGGACACGAGGCGGGTCCGGGTTGCGCGCTCGTCGAGACCGCCAACATCGCGACCACCGCCCACGCGCCGCTCAGACCGGATGCCCATTTCATCACACCGTCTCCTTCGCCGGCCACGTCTGCGTCGGTATATATGCCCACCGACGCCGATCGCCAGTCGGACTCCGAACCCCGTGTTCGGCAGGATCTCGCTGCCGAACACCTTGAAGGTCCCGACATGACACGCAAGGGACGTCGCGCGGTCGAGCCTCGGGAAGCCCGCCGTCAGGCCGTGGCGACGCTCCGGCACCTTCGCGACCAGGCGATCCACATGGCCACAGACTCTCTGGCCGCCGGCGAGTGGCGGGTCGCGCTCACGTGCCTGTGGAAAGCCGTGCGGTACGACGACCAAGCGACCACCTTGGATGGGGAAGGGCCAACCTCGGCACCCGCGAGGTGATGTCTGTGACGATCGACGACGCGCTCGTGTCGGTCTGGAAGCAGGTGCTCGTCGACGGCAAGACCGAGGTCGTGCTCGGCCGCCGGCGCTTTCCGGTTCGGTGGATCCGGTCGAAGCAGTTGCGGGCGGTGGATATCGTCGTCGGGCAGCGACTGTTCAGCGCCATCGAGCAGAACCCCGACAAGTCGTCGCGCTGGGCCTCCCTGGCGCGCGAGGGCAAACGCATCGTCCAGATCAAATACGACAACCGGTTCGTCGCGAACGTCTGCGAGGGCGAGATCTTGCACTACCCCGCGTGGCGCACGGCCAAGTTGCCGCAGGTGAAGACCGAGACGCCGGCCTGACCGACGGTGTCGCCGGCCGAGGAGACCCGGCGGGAGGGGAGGTTACCCGATCGCGAGCATGCGCTCAACCGCCCGCGCCGCTCGGAGCCGGATCTCCTCCGGGACGTCGATCACGTATTGCGTACGCTGCAGGGCCAGAAGGGTGTCCTCCATCGTGATCTGGTTCATGTGCGGGCACCGCACGCTGCACAGCCGCAGCATTTCCTTGCCGGGATTCGCCGCCGCCACGTTGTCTCCCATGGCGCACTCCGTCAGCAGCAGGTAGCGGGGCGCGGACGTCCGCTCAACGTACTTCACCATCGCCGTCGTGCTGCCGGAGAAGTCGGCCGCGGCCACGACCTCCGGGCTGCACTCCGGATGCGCGAGGACGACCACGTCGGGGAACTGCTGCCGGATGACACGCACGTCGTCCACGCTGAACTTGTCGTGCACCTCGCAGCGACCGTGCCAGCCGACGAGCTGGGCGTCCACGTTCGGGCCCGGACCCGCGGCCGGCATGACGGTGGGGAAGATGATGTGCTTCCCCGTCTCCCGCGCGACGTTCCTGGCCAGGTATTCGTCCGGGATGAAGATCACCGTTTCGGCGTGCAGGGAGTGCACCACTGCGGCGGCGTTGCCCGACGTGCAGCAAATGTCCGACTCGGCCTTGACGTCGGCGTACGTATTGACGTACGTTACGACCGGCACGCCGGGGAATCGCTGCTTCAGCGCGCGGACGTCCTCGGCGGTGATGCTGGCGGCCAGTGAGCATCCCGCGCGCTCAGCGGGCAGCAACACCGTCTTCGACGGATTCAGGATCTTGGCCGTCTCGGCCATGAACTGCACGCCACAGAAGACGATGATGTCCGCGGTGGTCTGAGCCGCCTGCCGGCTCAGCTCCAACGAATCGCCGGTGTAGTCGGGAATCGAGTGGAACAGCGCCGGCTCCATGTAGTTGTGCCCGAGGATGACCGCGTTCCGGGCCTCCTTCAGCCGGTTGATCTCAGAGGCGAGCCGAGCCTTGTGCGCTAGCTCGGCATCCGGCACGATGCGCTCGAGCCGGGCCTTCATCTGTGCGGACATGGCGTCGGCCGACGTCTCGCGCGAAATTGCGGTTACCATGGTACCGCCTCCATGCATCAGTACCCGGCCCAACAGGCCCTCAGGCCGAGGGCAGACGATGCTGCCACAAGAAGCTCACGTCGAACACTCTGGCCGAATGCGTCAAGGCGCCCGTCGAGATGTAGTCCACGCCCGTCTCGGCGATGGCGCGGATGTTCTCGAGGGTCACGTTCCCGGAGGCCTCCAGCGACGCCCGTCCGCCCGTGAGTGCCACGGCCTGGCGCATGGTGTCGACGGACATGTTGTCCAGGAGCACGCGCGTCACGCCGAGCGCGAGCGCCGTCCGCACGTCGTCCAGGGTGCGCGCTTCCACCTCGATCTCCAGCGCGCCGCCGGCGGCACGTGCACGGCGCACGGCCTCCGCCACCGACCCAGCTTCGTCGATGTGGTTGTCTTTGATAAGAATACCATCATATAGGCCCATTCGGTGGTTTTGGCCGCCCCCGCGGAGCACCGCCAGTTTGTCGAACACGCGCAGCCCCGGAGCAGTCTTGCGCGTGTCGAGAATGACCGCGCGCGTCCCCGACACCGCGTCCACGAGCTGGCGCGTCAGCGTCGCGACCCCGGACATGCGGCCGAGAAAGTTGAGCGCGACGCGCTCCACCGTCAGCAGCGAACGCGCCGATCCCGACAGGGTCGCCAAGGCGTCGCGATCGGCCACCCGTGCGCCCTCTGCGACATGGGCGGTGAAGGTTACTGCGCCGTCAAAGAGTTGGAACGCCGCGCGGGCCACATCCAGTCCGGCCACGACCCCGCGTTGCTTGGCAATCACCTGGCCTCGCATGAACGCGTCGGGCGACACGATGCTGTTGGTGGTCACGTCGCCGCTGCCGATGTCCTCCTCGAGCGCGCGTGCGATGATGGCCATGCTACTCGGCGGCAGCCCGTCCCGATCGTCCCGGATCGCACTCCCAGCGGACTCTCCTCTGACGTCGCGTGGCATGAGCGCGTGACACCCCCGTCGCAAACGTGCCCTCACTGCGCTAGTACGATGGCGGGACGAGATGTCATCCCCGTGGTCGCCACGGTAGTCCGTTGGCGGCCACGGACAACCGCGCGGACAGCGTGACGATGCGCCTCCCGCACCGAGCCGGACGTGAATGCGCCGGTTGCGTCCCCGTTCGGCGCGGCGCGTCCATGGAAGATGTTCGAACATCTGAATGTATTGACATCTGAACATCGTTCTGATACCGTGCTTTCCACGAGATGACTGAGGTGCCTGACGCAAGCCGATGGTGGCGGGTGCGGTGGAGGCGGCCCCCGGCGAGAGTCTCCGATCGACACAGGACGGGCGAAGCCCGTCGCGGTGGCAGGCGAATGGAGAGATCCACGCGAGCGTCGCTTGCCGGCGAACGACACATCGGCGGCGCCTGCAGCAGCGGTGAGCGGCGTGGAACGCGGACCGACGCTTTCTCCGGAGGTGACGGTGTGCTGAACCGCATTCACCTGATCGGTCGGTTGACCAGGGATCCGGAACTCCGTTACATTGCGAACGGCCACCCGATGGCGCAGTTCACCCTCGCCGTGGATCGAGACTTTCGGAACGCCGCGGGAGACCGAGAGGCCGACTTCGTCAACTGCGTGACCTGGCGAAGGCTCGCCGAGCAGGTTGGGCAGTACTGCGCCAAGGGACGCCTCGTCGCGGTCGAAGGACGGCTGCAAACGCGGGCGTACGAGGCGCAGGACGGTACCCGCCGCAAGATGACCGAGGTCGTCGGGGACCGGGTGTGGTTTCTGGACAGCCGCCGTGCCGACACCGAGACGGCGACGCCCCCCGGCGAGAGCGATCCGGGGGTGTCGGCGGCGGAGCCCGCCCCCGAGACGCTGAGCGCGGACGAGGACGCCCCCGAGATCGACTGACGGGATCTGCGCGCTCGCACAGTGTGGTTCGTGGACGGGGCACCGGTCGCGGTGGATGCTTCCCCCCCTCCGAAGCGTCGGGCGCCCGCGGCGCCCCCTCGTCCACCATCCCGTGCCGGGCGTTCAGGCACGGTGACGTACGGGGCGGCATCGCGAGGCCGATCGTCGCCCCCGCCGTCGTCGTAACCGCAGATCGGGTACCGGGGAGATCCATCGGTCCTCGATAGGCCGAGCTCTCCTCGCCGCGGGTGCCTGGTCGCCGGCCATGGTCAACTCGCCCCTCGCTTCCGGTGTCACCGCGCATAGTGCGATCCTGGACGCGCCTGCGACGGCGCGCCAAGCGACCCGCGGTCCCATTGCCCGCTTCCTTCTCAGCGGCGGTGCGCCAACGCGATCGTCCCCGTTCGCGACTGTCCCCCCGCGTATCCGCCTCCGACGGACACGACCTCGTATGCTCTCATGCCGTGTCGCCCCACGCTGCGGGTGTCGCGGCGCAAGGCACTCTACCACGTGAAAGGAGATGATGGCCATGCTATCGGCGACGATCGCGGCCGCGCTCCTGCGGCTGACCTCGCGTGATCGCCTGCTCGTCACGACCCTCGCGGAGTTGCGCTATCTGACCGCGCCTCAGATCCGCCGTGTGTCCTATCCTTCGCTTCCCGTCGAGAGCGCGTCTCGGCGGCTGACCCTGCTCCGGCGACGCCGCGTGCTCGATTGTCTCGGCCACCGCGCGTTCGACGACCGCCGCGTGTTCTGGGGATTGGGCGCGGTCGGGCGCCTCGCCGCGGTCGCCTTGGCGGAAGACGCCGCGCCCCGGCCGACGGCGGTCGCCGTCGGCGCCCTGCTGATGGACCACCTGATCGCCACGAACCAGGTCTTCTGCGATCTGTGCGCCGAGTGCCGCGCCGGGCGGCTCGATCGCTTCTCGTGGCATGGGAGTCACCACACGCACATGGATCTTGGCCTCACGCACCTAGTGCCCGACGCGGCGATCGTGGTGCCGGCTCCCGACGGGCATCCATGGATGTACTACCTCGAGCGCGATCGCGGGACGACGTCACCGGAATTCCTGGCCGACAAGTGCCGCCGGTACCGGCTGATGTACCAGGTCGCGCAGGAGCGCGCCGACGACCCGCTGTGGGAGGCCCGGGCCGACGCCTGCCTGGTGGTCGCCTGCGACGATGACCGGCGGGCCGCCCTCGCCGCTCGCGTGGCCGCCAGCGCGGGCATCGAGGGGGCATGGTGCGGCCGCGCGGACGAGTGCGCGGCGTCACTGGCCGCCGCGGCCGGCGCCGCGTCGCGTGCGCAGGGCGCAGCGCGTCCGGACGGTCCCGTTGCCCGGGCGCTCCCGTGGCCGGGTGGCGTCGCGGGCGTGTCGTATCCCGTCGAGGACGATGTGGCGCCACACGCCTCCGTCACGAGCGTCGCTCCCGGTCGCGGCGGGGCGAAGGAGGCGTCCGCGTGAGCGCCCGGTGGCTCGCCATGGGCTTCGTCTTCTTAGCCGCGGCGGTCGTTGTGGTGCCGGTGCCCGTCGCATCCCTCATCCTCGCCGGTTCTGGCTGCGCGTCGATCCTGCTCGGCCTGCTTCGCGTCCCCGAGGACACCGGTCGCCGCCCCCGGCCGGTCGCGGCCGCCTCGTGGGCGGGATGGCCCGAGGCAGCGCCGCTTGTCGCGCCCGGGCCGTTTCTTCTCGGGCTGTGGCCGAACAGCGGCCGGCGTCTCTATCTCGCCGAAGAGCAACTCTCCGGGCATGTCCTGGTGCTCGGTCCCTCCCGCGCCGGCAAGACGGCCGGCGCGATCGCGCCGAATATTCTGCTCCGGGATCCGGCCCGGGAGAGCATCGTGGTCATGGACGTAAAGACCGGACCGCGCGCGCTGTGGAGTGTCACCGCGGGCCGGTACGGCGATCGGGCGCATCTGTTCTGTCCGCTGTTCGATGGGTCGGTGTCGTACAATCCGCTGCAGGACGTGCGCTCGATCGGCGCCGCGCAGCGGAAAGCGGCGTTGCTCGTGCACAACACGACCCCTCGGGATCTGTCGGGCGACGCCCGCGTCTACACGGGGGCAGCACGAGATCTGGCGGCGCTCCTGTTTCTGCACGTACAGCAGCACCGTGACGCCGGCGGCCACACCGTGGCGGCCGTCTATCATCTGGCGCTGTCCGGGGCCGCCGGAGTCCGGGAAGCGCTGCGGACGAGCCCGGTGCCGGAGGTGCGGGAGCACCACGGGATGTTCGCGGCGCGCGAGCGCCGGGTGCAGGAGGCGGCCGTCACGGGCCTGCTCGAGCGCCTCGCGCCCTGGGCGGATCCGTTCGTCTGCGACGCGACCTCCGCACACTGGGACCTCGGCCGGTTGGGGAGGGAGCCGCTGGCGCTGTTCATCCTCCTGCCCGAGGACGAGGCGCAGCGGCTCCACCCGCTCGTCGCGTGGCTGGTTGCCGACCTGCTCGACGGCCTCATCGCTCAGGCGGATCAGGAGGGGCTCCGGTGTCCGGTCCGCCTGTATCTCGATGAGTTTCGGCGGTTCGGCTACCTGGCGGGGCTAAGCGATCGGCTGCCGACGCTGCGTGAGCGGCGTGTCAGCGTCGTGTTGGGCGCGCAGGTCCTCAGCCAGATCGAGGAGGTGTACGGACCGCGCGACGCGCGCACGATCGTCGCCAACGCGGAGACGAAGATCATCTTCCGGGCCGGCGACCTCGAGACCGCCCGCATGACGAGCGCTTGGCTCGGCGACACCGCCGTGCCGTCCGTTTCGGTCACGACCGGCAGGGGGGCGGGCCGGAGCACGACGGTTCGTCCCTCCGTCAGGCCGCTCGCGGCGCCCGAGGAGTTGGTGCGGATGCCCGAGCGGGCGGTCATCGTCCTCACCGGTGCGACGCGGCCCCTGGCGCTCAGACAGGCGCGGTACTTCGAGATGCCCGGCGTGGCCGCGGTGGCGCCGCCGTTTCCGCTGCGGCGGCGCGTGGTCCCGTCCGCCGCCGCTCCCGTAGGCGCGGCGATCCCCGCGCGGGCCCGAGCGTCCAAGGCGTCGCGTCGCCTCCCGGTGCCGCGTCCTATCGGCGGCGTGCAGCCGTAGCAACCGGACGTGAGGCGGAGACCGGAGGAGACGATCGCCCCGCGAAGAACCCGAGACACGATGCAGTGGGTGGCGCCAGCGGGGTGTGCTGCGTGACCGGCGTGCCGGATACCGCCGAGGTCGTTGTCGTCGGCGGGGGGATCGTCGGGGTCTCCGCGGCGTTCTTCCTTGCCGAAGCCGGGGTGCCGGGCGTCGTGGTCCTCGAGCGATCGACGACCGGAAGCGGCGCCACGGGCCGGGCCGCGGGGATTGTCATGTTGCAGGCGGGTTCGGAAGCCGACCTGCGCCTTCAGATCGAGAGCATCGCCGTTCACCGGCGGTTGCGCGACGAGCTGGGCACGGACCTTTACGCACACGGCAGCCTGTTGCTGTGGACTACGGCAGACGAGGCGCAGGAGGCCCGCCGGCGAGTCTCGATGCACGCCGCGATGGGTGCCCCGTTGGAGCTGCTCGACCCCGACGAGACGCGGCGCCGGTTTCCGTATCTTGCCATCGAGGATGTCGCGGTCGCGACGTTCTCCGGCGCTGACCCGTGGGCAACGCCGCTCGCCACGGTGCAGCGCCTCGCGGAGGCGGCGCGGGCCCGCGGGGTGGTCCTGTGCGAGGACCGCGAGGTCACGGGTGTCGAGGTGGACGCCGGGCGGGTGTGCCGGGTGCTGACGCGGCACGGTGCGATTTCGACGCCGATGGTCGTCAACGCGGCCGGCGCTTGGGCCCGGGCCGTCGGCGAGATGGCGGGCGTCCGCGTTTCAGTGGCACCGCGGAAGCGGCAGGTGTTCGTGCTCGACGCTGAAGGAACACTCCCGCCGGACGCGCCGTTTATCGAGGAGGAAGCGCGTGACTTCTACTGCAAGATGCGGCCCGAGGGATTGATCATGGTGTGCGGTCAGCCGCCGGGTGAGACCCACGACACGACGGTGGAGTGGGGGTATCTGGACGACGTCCTCGAACCGACGCTGCGCCGTTTCCCCCAGCTCCGGCGCTCACGCGTGACCGGTGCCTGGGCCGGGATCCGGCCGGTCTCCCCCGACGGGCAGCCGGTGCTCGGCGCGGCGCCGGAAACCGAAGGGTACGTGGTCGCCGGTGGCTTGGGCGCGCAGGGGTTTGCTCGAGGTCCGCTCGTGGGCCGCTTGGTCGCGGAGCTGATCACCACGGGGCGGACCTCGTTGGATGTGTCGCCGTATCGGCCGGATCGGTTCGCGCGGGCTCGCGGCCGGTAGCGCACGATGTGGACCGACACGCACCTCCATCTCGACGACGCGGCGTTCGACGCGGACCGTGACGCGGTGGTCGCACGGGCCGCGGCGGCCGGCGTGTGCACGATGATCTGTGCGGGCACGTCGGTGGAGGGTAGCCGGCGGGCCATTGCGCTTGCGGAACGCTACCCGGAAGTGTGGGCGACCGTGGGCATCCATCCCGGGGCCGCGGCCTCGGCGGACGACGCCGCCTTCCAGGCGTTGGCGGAGCTCGCCCGGCATCCCCGCGTCGTGGCGGTCGGCGAGACCGGGTTGGACTACGTCCACGAGCGCGCCCCCCGCCGGGTCCAGGCCGACGCGTTCGCGAACCACGTCCGCCTCGCCCGCGAGGTCGGGCTCCCGCTCGTGATCCACAATCGTGAGGCGTCTGAGGACGTGGAGCGGATATTAACGGACGGGGGAGCGTGCGTTGTTGTCATGCATTGCTTTACCGGTGGTCCCGACCTTGCGGTACGATGGGCGGAGGCCGGGTGGATGATTTCACTGGCCGGCCCGCTGACGTTTGCCAAAGCGGGGGCACTGCGCGAGGTCGCTCGGCACGTTCCCGCGGACCGGCTCCTGGTGGAAACCGACGCTCCCTACCTTGCGCCGGTGCCGGTGCGGGGGCGGCGGTGCGAGCCGGCGTTCGTCGTCCACACGGCGCACGTACTTGCGGCGCTACGGGACGTATCCGCGGACGCACTCGCGGCGGTCCTCGCTGAGAACGGGACCCGGGTGTTCTTCGGGAGGCAGGCAGAGGGGGAGGCTCGGGCCGGTGAAACGCCCGGACGGTGATGATGCGCTTGACGAGGTCTGTGACTAGGGACCACGGGACGTCGGCCGGCATCCACGGCGCGCGCGGAGTGCTGCGGGCGTGCGCGGGGGTGTTCGCCATCGGGGCGCTGCTCGGCGCGTTTCTCACGCGCGGCGAAACCCTGACGTTTCCGAGCACGGCCGACGAGGTCAAGCTTGGCACGCAGATCGACAAGCAGATCGAATCGCAGTACCGGGTGGTGACTGATCCCGCCCAGGTCGCGCGGCTCAACCGGATCGGCGATGTCATGGACAAGGTCGTCGAGCGCCAGGACTTAACGTATCACTTCCTGATTGTGTCCTCTCCCGTCGTGAACTCGTTCGCAATCCCCGGCGGCTGGGTGTACGTGACGGAGGGGATGATGCGCTTCGTCCGGAGCGACGACGAGCTCGCCGCGGTGGTCGGGCACGAGCTGACCCACATCAATCACCGGCACTACTACATCCAGCAGGACCGCCTCAATCACATGACCCCCGCCATGATCATCGGCCTGGCGGTCGCGGTGCTTGCCCAGTCGCCGGGTCCGCTCATGGCCGAGCAGGCGGTGGTGCAGGGGACGATGTCGACCTATCAACGAGACCTCGAGCAGGACGCCGACCTGACGAGCGTCGCCAACCTGGCGAAAACGCCCTACTCCCCGGTGGCGATGCTCACGGTGATGGAGCACCTGGCTCAGGCGGCGCGGTTGTCCGGGCAGCCGCGCGCCGCCGGGACGATCAGCGCGGACCATCCCGAGCCCGAGGACCGGGTCGTGTACATCAAGGCCGACCTCGAGCGGCGCCACGTCCCCATCGTCCGGCGGATTCCGGAGGGGTATCTCCGGATCGCGTTGGACCCGCCCGCCGCGACGGGAGACCAGCCGGTCACGATCCGGGTCGAGGGTCGGCCGGTGCTGACCCTCGGCGCCACCGTGGGGGGCCAGACCCCCGCGCAGCGGGCCCAGGCGGTCGTGGCTCGGCTCAACCAGTTCTTCAACGAGGACCCGGCTCCGTACGATGTGCGCGTGAGCACGCTCGCCGGACGCACCAGCGTCCTCGGCCGGGAGATCGGCCTGTACGACGTCACCACCGAGGACGCCGCGTACGATCACCTCGATCCGAGCGCGCTCGCGCAGAGCGTGCGATCCAGCCTGGCTCAGGCCATCGGCAGCGCGCCGTACAACCGAGGGTATTGACGCCCGTGGAACTCCACGTTGCGTTCCTGCCCGAGGAGGCGGGCGACTGCGGTCGGCGCGTCGTCGCGGTCATCGACGTGATTCGGGCCACGACGTCGTTGCTGGTCATGGCCGAGCGCGGGTGCGACGAGGTCCTGGTCGCGTCGGACGTCGCCGCGGCCCGAGGCTACCGCGCGTCGGATCCGGACGTGCTGCTCGCCGGCGAGCAGGCCGGCCGGGCCCCTGAGGGATTCGACTTCGGCAACAGTCCAGCGGCGTTCGCAGAGGCGGATCTCGCCGGACGGCGCGTGGTGTTCGCCACGACCAACGGCACACGGGCGCTCCACCTCGTGCGTTCGGCCCCGGCGGCGTTGATCGCGTGTCTGCGCAACCGCACGGCCACGGCCGCGGCCCTCGCGGCGGAGGCCCGAACGCGCGGGCTCGACGTGACCGTGGTGTGCTCCGGCAGGGAAGGACGGTTTGGTCTCGACGATGCCTACACCGCGGGCGCGATCGTCGAGGCGATGCTCGCGGGTTCCGGCGCGGACGCCGTTGTGCCCACGGACGCAGCGCTCGCCGCGCGCACGCTGTTTCGGGGGTACCCGGAC
>DASQGM010000416.1:0-2906 GCA_035632615.1 bacterium
GAACACGACGTCGCGCAGCGCCGCGTTCTGGCCCCAGTAGTCGTCGAACGCCTGCAGCTTCACGTAACTGTCCGGCGCGCGCTCGACGAACCGGTACGGACCGGTCCCGACGGGCTGAGCGATGAACCCCTGCTCGCCGACCTTTGCGTAGTACTGCGGCGGAAGGATGAAGAACCGCACGAGCCGCTGCGGGAGCACCGGGTCCGGGTTCTTCGTAACGAACTTGAACGTGTAGTCGTCCACCGCCTCGACGTGATCGAACGCCTGCCACGTCACGTCGCGCTTGATGTCGGTGCGCACGGCGTCCTGCACGTTCCACCGGATCGTCTCGGCGGTCAGCGGTTCGCCGTTGTGGAACTTCACGCCGCGACGCAGCTTGAAGGTCCATTCGCGCGGCCCGGTGTTCTGATAACTCTGGGCGAGCACCGGAACAAGCTGCATGTTGTCCGCGCGCTGGATCAGCGAATCGAAGAGCGCGAAGTGCAGGCTGCTGTCGTCCGACCACAGCTCCCGGTGGGGATTGATCTCGTGGAACTCGCTCGACTGGGCGAGGACGAAGCCGCCGGCGGCCCTGGGTCCCATCGCGGACGCCGTCGACAGCCAGCCCATCGGCGCGCCGCTGAGGGACGCCGCGCGGCTCCCCGCCGCCATGCCAAGCGCGCCCCCCGACAACCGAAGTAGTTCGCGTCGCGTGATCCTCATCGCTTCCCCTCCTTCATGGTGCGCGCGACACGCGCCGCTGCGCGCCGATTTGTGCTCGTGGATCCAACCCGCCGCTTCGCAGGCGCGGTCCGCCGCGGAACGATCCGGACCGCGCGAGACGATGGGATCGACGGCGTCCACCCGTACAGCCGCTCGGCGGCGTCGGGCGTCACGTACCCTTCCCGCACGTCGGCCGCGACGCGGGAGCGCTCACGCTGCCCGGGCGCGCCGAGACCGCCCCCGCCAGGGAGCCTCATCACCAACACGTGGCCCGGCGTGAGCGCGAACGGCCCGGGATCGAGCGGTCGCGCGTCCAGCAGCAGCTCCCCGCGCGCACCGGGCAGACCCCCGAGCAGCCCGGGAGCCGGGAACCGTACCTTGTCGGGCCGGACCGACATCTGCACCGGGACCGCACCGCGGACGCGGAAGACGATCTCCTGTCCGAGCCCGCCGCGGGCGGCCCCGGCTCCCCCCGAGTCCGGCCGGAGCGCGCGCCGCGCGACCACGAGCGGCGCGCTGTTCTCGATGATCTCCGCCGGCGTGATCGTCCCGTTTCCCGGAAACGCGATCGTCGACAACCCGTCGGTCCCCGAGGCCGCGCCTTTGCCGCCGTTCGGCAGAACGTGGGTGATGACGGGCGCGCCGTCGGCGTCGCGGCTCATGCAGCGCACACTCCAGAAGGATCCACTCCCGGCCTGCACGTGCCCGGGGAGCGCCGGCGCGAGCGCCGCGTAGATCGCGTTGTGGATATGATAGCTGCTCTTCGAGCGCGCCTTCACCGGTGCCGGGAAACGGGCGTTCAGCACCGATCCCTCAGGCGCGTGGACGGCGATCGGCCTGAAGAGCCCTTCGTTGTTGGGCACGTCGGGTGTCAGGCTGCACTTCAGCGGGAAGATCGTGTGGGCGAATGTGACGTTGAGAACGCAGTTCACGCTGGCCGTGGCCGACTCGGACGACGACCCCGTGAAATCCGCGCGGATCGATCCGTCCCGCACGTGGAGGACCACGCGGATCTCCACCGGATCGCGATAGCCGTCGGCGGTGGCTTCCCCAGTATAGCGCCCCTCGGGGAGGGCGCGGATCGCGTCCCGCATCGCCGCTTCCGAGCGCACAAGGATCTGGTCGCACAACGCCTGAAAGGCCTCGGCACCGTAGTCGGCGGCGAACTCGGCGAAGCGCTCCGCCCCGGTCTGGAACGCGCCCAGAATCGCGTGCACGTCGCCGAGGACGAGGCGCGGCACGCGGACGTTCGCCTCGATCAGCCGGAACAACTGCTCGTTCGCGCGGCCGCCGATCATCAGCTTGCTGGGCGGGATGCGGAGCCCCTCCTCGTAGACGTCCCGCGCCTCGAACTCGTCCAGCCGCCCGCCGATGTCGCTGATGTGCGCGGCCGACGCGACGAACGCGGCGACCCGGCCGGACGCGAACAGCGGCTGGGCGAGAATGAAGTCCGGCAGGTGCCCGTGGGTGAGCCACGGGTCGTTCGTCATGAGCACGTCTCCCGGCGCGAGGCTGTCGATGGGAAACATCTTCAGCATGTGCCGCGTGGCGAACGGGAGCGAACACGTGAAGGCGGGGGACGAGAGCTGCGACTGCGCCACCGATCGGGCGCGCCCGTCCAGCATGATCACCGCGAAATCGCGCGTCTCCCCGAGGATCGTGGAGAACGCGGTACGCACGAGCGCCGCGTCCACCTCGTCCATGATCGTGACGAGGCGGCTCCACTGAATCTGGAGCGCGACCGGGTCAACGTCCGGCACGAGCCGCCCCTCCCCCAGGCCGCGGCGTCACCGCCCCGCCAGCCGTCGTCGCGCGCGCGTCGGCGCGGCCCGCTGCGGTCGTCGCGTCTTGCCGCGCTGCCGCCGCGCCGCGGGCGCACCGGCCGGTCGACGCGCGCCCGCGCCGGCCCGGTCGACCCGGCGTCCGGTGCCCGTCTCCGGATCCACGGCGATCCCATACTCGCGCCGCGCGACGCCGAGCGACACGTAGCCGTCGACGACGTCGCGTATCACGTCCGCCACGGGACGCTCGCGGGGATCGCCGTATCCCCCACCGCCAGGCAGGCGAAGGCGCAGTTCGTCGCCCGGCCGCAGGGTGTGTGGCTCGATCGAGACCTGGGCGCCGTTCAACGAGAAGGCGCCGGCGAGCCCCGGGCGCCCACCGAGAAAGCCGGGCGGCGGGAACCTGACCTTATCCGGACGCAC
>DASQGM010000417.1:0-12144 GCA_035632615.1 bacterium
GAGTTCTTCGACCGTCAGGTGGGGCGGGCGATCGAGGGCGAGCGGATGTTCACTCGCGACGACCGGGTGCTGGTGGCGGTGTCGGGCGGGAAGGACAGCCTCGCGCTCTGGGACGTGCTCCGCCGGTTGGGCTACACGGCGACCGGGCTGTACATCAACCTCGGCATCGGGGACTACTCCCAGGAGTCGTACCGCAAAACGGTGGCCTACGCGGACGCCCAGGGTGCGGAGCTGCTCGTCGCGGATATCCCCCAGGACTACGGCATGAGCGTCGAGGAATTTGCCCGGGCGACCCGGCGCGTCAGCTGCTCCGCGTGCGGGCTCAGCAAACGGTATCTCTTCAACCGCGTGGCCGTGGACCGCGGCTTCACCGTCGTCGCGACCGGCCACAACCTCGACGACGAGGCGGCGGTGCTGTTTGGGAACCTGCTGCACTGGCAGACCGAGTATCTGGCCCGCCAGGCGCCCGTGTTGCCGAGCACGCACCCGAGGCTGGCCCGCAAGGTGAAGCCGCTGTACCGGATCGCCGAGCGCGAGGCGGCGGCCTACGCGATCATCCGGGGCATCGACTACATTGTCGAGGAGTGCCCGAACAGCGTCGGCGCGAAGAGCCTCCTGTACAAGGAGGCGCTGAACCTGCTCGAGCAGGCGGCGCCCGGCACGAAGCAGAGCCTGTACTGGGGGTTTCTCGAGCGCGGCCGGCCCCTCGTCGCCGCTCAGGACGCCGCGATCCTGCGGGAGTGCGTCCACTGCGGCCAGCCGACCACCGCGGAAGTGTGCGCGTTTTGCCGGATGACGGAGCGTGCGGCTGAGCGGATGCGCGTTCGCCGCGCCGGCGCCGCCTCCGTGCCCCCACCGGACCCGCCCGCGACGGACCTACGCCTGCCCGCGGCCGCCGCGCCCCCGGCCGGGGAGTAGCGAGACCGTCGGCCGTGGCGTCCGGCGTCCTTCGCGACGGGGAACCCGTCGTCCTGATCGACCGCCGCGGGCGGCGCTACATGATCACGCTCAAGGCGGGCGGTGCGAGCGACATGCGCGGCGGGAAGATCGCCCACGATGAGCTGCTGGGCGGGGACGAGGGCGGGACGGTGAAGTCCACGCGCGGCGAGCGGTTCCTCGTCATCCGACCGACGCTTTCCGAGTTCGTGCTCGAGATGCCGCGCGGCGCGCAGGTGATCTACCCGAAGGACCTCGGCGCCATCCTGATGCTCGCGGACGTGTTCCCCGGCGCGCGCGTGCTCGAGGCGGGCACGGGCTCGGGGGCGCTGACGATGGCGCTCCTGCGCGCGGTGGGACCGGCGGGGCGCGTCGTCTCCTACGAGATCCGCGACGACTTTGCCCGCACGGCGGACCGGAACATCCACCGGTACCTCGGGGCGGCCGACACGCTCGTCACGCGGCACCAGGACGTGTACGAGGCGATTCTGACCGAGGACCGGCCGCTCGATCGGATCGTGCTCGACGTGCCGGAGCCGTGGCGCGTCGTGCCCCAGGCGGCCGAGGCACTGGTGCCCGGTGGGATCCTGCTCGCGTACGTCCCGACGATCCTCCAGGGCGCGCGCGCCGTCGAGGTGCTCCGGGCATCCGGCGCGTTCGCGCTCGTCGAGGTGGTCGAGGTGCTGCTGCGTCCGTGGAACATCGACGGCCGCAGCGTGCGCCCGGCGCACCGCATGGTGGCGCACACGGCCTTCTTGATCGTGGCGCGCCGGGTGCAGTCGATGGCGGCGGCCGACGTGCTCGACACGCCGGGCGGATCCGAGCCGGTCGATGGACCCGACGTCGCGGCGGAGTCCGAACGCCCCGACGCGCTCGATGATCCGGACGACGCGCCGGCGTAGCGTCGCGCAGTCTGCGCCGACGTTACCACCTTTTCCGGCGACGGGTTCTGCGAGGCGGCCACGACGCACCAATTCCGCCGGCTACGCCGCGTCCTTGCTCGATCCGTCGTCCGCCGGGCGGTGGGATAGGCCGTCTCGGCGCCGGGGCACGGGTTCTGGCAACTCCGACCGCCCCGGGGCGTCGTGACCAGCCGTCATGCGTGGGTCCCCGGGCGGCGCGAGGTTCGAGAGCAGCCAGGGAGGATCGTCGTCGCCTATCCACAGGCCCGCGTCCGGATCGACGAGATCGTAGGGCATGCGAAGTCGACCGGACGCGACGAGCCAGAACTGGAGCGCGAGCACGACCGCCAACGCCGCGACGAACAGAATCGCCGCGGCCCACTCCTGGTTGGGATGGATCGACCACATCTCGCTACCTCCGCGTCCGCCTAGGTTCGACCGGAGCGTAGCACGGCAACGTTAACCCGGAGTGATGCGCAGTCAAAAACTCGGCGCACGGGGACCGCGCCGGTGCACCCGCGGCGCCGTGGCCCGCGCGGGTCATAGCGAACGAGCGCAACGAGCGTTCCCGCGAACACCAGGACCGCCGACGTCGGCACCGCAGCGTGGAAGCCGCGCAGAAACGCGTCTTGCAGCGCGTCGGGCGTCTGCGGCGGTCGTACCCCCGAGGCCGGCAAACACGCGCCCGACACCGCTACACTCAGCTGCTTGTCCGATCACTGACCCGTCGAGAGCACACCGGATGGGACGCCCTGTTTGTCGGCGGCCGCGGCTCCCATCAGCGCGCGGGTGTTCGGCGACTGGATGACGCCCTGGTCCGCGCCGATGAGTGCCAGCTTTCGCGGTGCGCGTCCGAGCGGAGCGAGGATGACTCGCTGCACCCTCGCGAGGACGGACGCCAGCAAGTGGCGGCCGCTTACGCCCGTTCCACCGCCAGGCTGACCGCCTCTCCCCCGCCGAGGCAGACCGCGGCGATCCCGCGGCGCGCGTCCCGTTCCTCCATCGCGTGCAGGAGGGTGGTCAGGATCCGCGCGCCGCTCGCGCCGACGGGATGCCCGAGCGCAACGGCGCCGCCGTGGACGTTCACGCGGTCCAGGTCGATGCCGACCTTGCGCGCGACCGCCAGCACGACCGCGGCGTAGGCCTCGTTGATCTCGTAGAGGTCCACGTCGTCCTTGGACCACCCGATCTTCGCGAGGAGCTTCTCGATCGCCGCCGCCGGCGCGATCGTGAACCACTCCGGCGCCGTCGCGGAGACCGCCTGACCGACGATCCGGGCGATCGGGCGGGCCCCGAGGCGCCGCGCCGCGTCCGCCGACGCCACGACCACCGCGGCTGCGCCGTCGCTGATCGAAGAGGCGTTCGCGACGGTGACCGTGCCGCCTTCCTCAAACGCGGGGCGCAGCGTGCGCATCTTGTCGGGCGCGAACCGGCGCGGCTCCTCGTCCTCGGCCACGCGCTGGGCCTGGCCTCGTCCGTTCGAGACCTCGACCGGCACGATCTCCCGTGCGAACTGCCCGGAGTCCATCGCCGCGAGCGCCCGCGTGTACGAGCGTTCCGCGAACGCGTCCTGATCGGCCCGCGAGATGTGGTACTCGCGAGCGAGCAGCTCCGCGCAGGTCCCCATGTGCTGGTCCGTAAACGCGTCCCAGAGGCCGTCGCGGATCATCGAGTCGACGAGCGTGCCGTGACCGAGCCGATACCCGGTCCGCGCGCGGTCGAGCAGGTGGGGTGCCGCGCTCATGTTCTCCATGCCGCCGGCGGCGATGACCTCCGCGTCGCCGGCCTGGATGGCCTGAGCACCCAGCATCACCGCCTTGAGCCCGGAGCCGCACATCTTGTTGATCGTGGTCGCCGGGACCGTGTTGGGCAGCCCGGCATAGATCGCGGCCTGCCGGGCCGGTGCCTGCCCCAGGCCGGCGGTGAGAATGATACCCATGTAGACCTCGTCCACCTGGTCGGCGGGCACGCGCGCCCGGCGCACCGCCTCCGCGACGGCGACGCTGCCCAGGCGTGGTGCGGGGATGGACGACAGCCCCCCCTGGAACCGCCCGATCGGCGTCCTCGTTGCGCTGAGGATCACGGTCTCGCGCATGATCATCGCCTCCCTTGCGACCTACGTTGGACGGGCCAAAAGAAATTCCCTGTCCGCCCGGCGCAGTTGCGCCGGGCTCCCCGCCGGGCTATCGTGGCACTGCCGGCCTGGAGTCTCGTGGCCGGCGCGCTCGTATCTCCGGGGGAGGGTGGCGCGTGGACACGAGACCGGCGGTCGAGGAGCGGCAGGAAGTGCTCCTCGGCGAGGCGCGAGGGGGCAAGCTCGTCATCGGCGGCGTTCCCGCGTCCAGGCTCGCCAGCGAGTTCGGGACTCCGTTGTACGTCATGGACGAAGACCGGATCCGCGAGCGGTGCCGCGCGTACGTCGGGGCGGCCCGGGAGCACTATCCGAGCGCGCAGGTCGTGTACGCCAGCAAGGCGTTTTGCTGCATGGCGATGTGCCGGCTGGCGTACGACGAGACGCTCCACCTGGACGTGGTGTCCTCTGGGGAGCTGGCCACCGCCCTGCGCGCCGGCGTCCCCGCCTCGCACCTGCTGCTGCATGGGAACAACAAGACAGCCGACGAGCTGCGCGCGGGGCTCGACGCGGGGGTCGGCCGGATCGTGGTGGACAACTTCCACGACCTGGAACTGCTCGACGCGCTGACGCGGGAGACGGGACGGACCGCGGACGTGCTCCTGCGGCTCACCCCCGGGATCGAGCCACACACCCACCAGGCGATCCAGACGGGCGGCGTGGACAGCAAGTTCGGGTTCGGGATGGTGGACGGGACCGCCCGCGAGGCTGTGGCGCGGACCCTCGACGTAGCGGGCGTCCGCCTGCGCGGCATTCACTGCCACATCGGGTCGCAGATCCTCGACCTCGACCCGTTCGTGCAGTCGGCCCAGGCGATGATCGAGTTTGCCGCGTGGATGGCGCGAGACCGGAAGGTCGTGGTCGAGGATCTCGACCTCGGCGGCGGACCGGGCGTGCGATACCTGCCCGAGCACCACCCGCTCGCGGTCCCAACGTTTGTCGAGGCGGTGACGGACGTCGTGCGCCGGGGCGCGAAACAGCACGGGCTCCCGCTGCCGCGCCTGCTGATCGAGCCGGGACGTTCGATCGTCGGAGACGCGGGCGTGACGCTCTACACCGTCGGCGCGATCAAGCCGATCCGCGGCGTGCGTACGTACGTCTCGGTGGACGGCGGCATGTACGAGAACCCGCGCCAGGCGCTCTACCAGGCGCGGTATCACAGCGTGCTCGCCGAGCGCCTCGACGAGCCCCGCGCGGCGACCGTGACGATCGCCGGCCGCTGCTGCGAGTCCGGCGACGTGTTGATCTGGGACGCCCGGCTGCCGGAGCCCCGGGCGGGCGATCTGCTCGCGGTGTTCAGCACGGGCGCGTACAATTACTCGATGGCCAGCAACTACAACCGCTACCCGCGGCCCGCGGTGGTGTTCGTGCGGGGCGGGCGCGCGCGCGTGGTCGTGGCGCGGGAGACGATCGACGACGTGCTGGCGCGGGACGTTTCGCCCGCGTAGCGCAGGCCGCGCAGGGCTGCCCGCGGCCCCGATTTCGATGCTGACCGGACTGGCCACGCACCCGCTCGCGCTCGCGATGACCCTTGGCGCGGTCCTCGTGGCGACCACATGTCACGAGTTCGCCCACGCGTTCGTCGCCGACCGGCTCGGCGATCCGACCGCCCGCCACCTCGGGCGGTTGAGCCTCAACCCGTTGGTGCACCTGGATCTCCTGGGGACGCTGTTCTTCGTGTTGTTCGGGTTTGGCTGGGCCAAGCCCGTGCCCGTCAACCCCACGAACTTTCAGAACCCCCGGCAGGGAATGCTCCAGGTGGCGCTCGCGGGGCCGCTGGCCAACATCACGGTCGCCTTTCTGGTCGGCGTGCTCGGCCGGATGGTGGTGCCCGCCGAGTCGACGCTGCTGCTGGAGGTGCTGGCGCTGGTGGCGTGGATCAACGTGATCCTGGCCATCTTCAACCTCATTCCGATCCCCCCGCTGGACGGGTCGCGAATCCTGGAGGCGGTGCTGCCGGCGCAGCAGGCCTACGCGTACGCGCAGTTTCAGCGGTACGGGGTGATCGTGCTGATGCTCCTGCTGTACACCGGAGTCGTGGGGCGGGTGATGCTGCCCGCGGCGCGCTGGCTGTACGCAGTCAGCACCGGTGGTTTCGCCGGGCCGTAGCGCCGTCCCGAGCGTACGGCGTTCGTGACGCGCTCGCGGCCGAAAGAACCCGTGCGAGGGAGCAGGAACCCGGGCGGAGATGGAGAAGAGAGCGCGAGCACTGCGAGGGGCCGTAGACGCAGCAGCATCGGAGCATCTTAGTCGCAGCAGCAATCGGAGGATGGCCGTGGTCTATCAGGTGCAGTGCGCCGCGTTTGAAGGCCCCCTGGATCTCCTCGTCAGCTTGGCGTATCGCGGTCAGGTAGACCTGCAGAGGGTGCCGCTGCGTGAGATCGCCGAGGAGTTTTTGGCGCGTGTCCGTGCCCATCACGACCTGGACGAGGCGTCCGAGACGCTCGTCCACCTCGCGGTTCTGACCGACTTGAAGGCCCGCACGCTGGTCCCGAAAGCGCCCCCCGCCGACACGCCGCCCCCCGCCGAGGAGGCCGGATCCTCCGATCTTGGAGAACGGCTCGGCGCGCAGATGGCGGAATATCTCCAGTTTCGCGATGCGGCGCAGGCGCTTCGGGTGTTGGAGGATCTCCAGAGCCGCGTGTTCGCACGGCCGCCGGACGCGCGCGAGCCGGACGGCGACGTCTTGCTCGAGGGCGTCACCCTTCGTGACCTCTTCACCGCGTTCGCGCAGGTGTTGGAACGCGCCATCAACGTCCCTGGCGAGATCGCCGGCGAGCGCTTCACCGTCGGGGAGAAGATGGACGCGGTCGTGCAGTTGCTCCGGATGGCAGGGGGCGCGCTGGGGTTCGGGCGGTTCTTCCGGGCAGGCGCCAGCCGGCTCGAGGTCATCGTGACGTTCCTCGCGCTGTTGGAGCTGATCAAGCAGCGGCGCATTCGCGCGCGGCAGCCCCGGGCGTTCGCCGAGATCGAGGTCATGCTGGTGGAGGCGTCATGAGCGACGGAGAAGCGTGGGACAACGGCACCGCGGGACCCCGCGGCGGAGACGGGCGCGTAGCGCTCGACGCGCCGCGGCCGGAGGCGCGGGGTGAGGCGCTGCGCCCGAGTCGCGAGGGCAACACGGAGGTCCGCAACGCGATCGAGTGCCTGCTGCTGACGAAGGGCGGGCCGGTGCGGCTCGGGGAGCTGCGCAAGGTCTTGGAGGTCGGTGAGGACGAGATCCGCGCCACCCTCGCGGCGCTGCAGGTCGAGTACGGAGGGCGGGGGCTGCAGATCCAAGAGGTCGCCGGCGGGTATCAGTTGTGCACCCGCCCGGAGTACGGCCCGTACGTCCAGCGGATGCTCCGCCTGAGCGAGCTGGAGCCGGTCACCCGCGCCACCCTCGAGGTGCTGGCGATCGTTGCGTACCGCCAGCCGGTCACGCGCGCCGAGATCGATGTGGTCCGCGGCGTGCAGTCGGCGTATCACCTGACCAAGCTGCAGGACCGCCGGTTGATCCGCGAGGTGGGACGTCGCCCCGGCCCGGGCCGGCCGATTCTGTACGGCACCACCGAAGGGTTTCTCCGGTACTTCGGATTGAAGGATCTCGGAGCGCTCCCGTCGCTCGCCGCCAATGATCGCCAGCCGTCGCTTCCGGATCCCGCGTCCTAGGCGCCTCGCGGCGCTGTGCGCCGGGTTGCTCGTGCTCCCGCTGGCGCTCAGCGGGACCGCGCGGGCGATCACGGGCAGGACCATGCATGCCGCAGCAGGCGGGACCGCGCGGGCGAGTGCGGGCGGGACCGCGCGACACGCCGGCGGCGGCGGCGCGCCAACCGCGGCGAAGCCGTGGCTGATGGCGCAGTACCGGCGGGCGGCTCCGGCGGTCGCCCCGGTTCGCGTCACCGCGACCGCCGCACTGCTGATGGATGCCCGGACCGGTGAGGTGCTGTACAGCCGGAATCCGCACCTGGTCTGGCCTCCGGCCAGCACGACGAAGGTGCTGACGGCGCTGGTCGCGCTCGAGAGCATGCCGCTCGACTCCGTGATCACGATCAGCCCCGAGGTGGCGAAGTTCCGCGTCGGGTCCGTCGTGGGCCTGCCGCCTGGGGCCAAGATCTCCCTGCACGATCTGTTGTACGGGTTGATGCTCCAGTCCGGGAACGACGTGGCCCTGGCCGTCGCCGAAGGGGTCTCGGGATCCGTGCCCGCGTTTGTCGACCGCATGAACGCCGAGGCACGGCGGCTTGGGGCGCGGCAGACCCACTTTACGTCGCCGCACGGGCTCTACGATCCGAACCACTACACGACCGCGTACGACCTGGCGCTGATCACGCGCGTCGCGATGCAAAACCCAACGTTCGAAGATATCGTCCGGACCCGCAAGTGGACGTTTCAGCCGCCGACCGGACCCGGCCACGTCCTCTGGAACCACAACCGGCTGCTCTCGCGGTACGCGGGCGCGGACGGCGTGAAGACCGGTTACGTGGACATGTCCGGGGAGACGCTCGTGGCGTCGGCGACCCGGAACGGCTGGCGGCTCATCGCCGTGCTCCTGCACAGCGGGGACATGTGGGGGGACGCGCAGCGGCTGCTGTCGTATGGGTTTGACCACTACCGGTCGATCGAACTCGCGCGCGCCGGGGAGGAGATGGCGGCGATCCAGGTGCGCGGAGGCGATGGTCTCGTCCTGGGGGTCGTGTCCACGCCGGTGTACGGCGTCGTGAGCGAGGGGGCGGAGCCGGTGCGTCGGGTGATCGTCGACCCACACCTGAGGCTGCCGATCCGCCGGGGCGCCCGGGTAGGCGAGGTCGAGTTCTACGAGGACGGTCGGTTACTGCAGTCCGCGCCGCTCGTCGCGGCCCGAGGCCTGTCGGCGCACACGGACCTCGAGGACCTGCGGCACTGGGCGGGCGTCGTGGTCCAGCACGTCGTCGGCGCGGCGGTGCTCTAGGCGATGGGGTAGCCGCACGGGCTCGGCTCCGCTGCGACCGTGCGCTGCGCGGAAGTCGACGGGCCGGGCGGTGGACGAGTGGGGCGGAAGCTCTACCGGTCGCGCGAGGACTACTGGATCGCCGGGGTCTGTGGAGGACTCGGGCGGTACTTCGCGGTGGACAGCAACCCGATCCGGCTGGGCTTTGTCCTGCTCGCGGCCTGGAACGGGCTCGGGGTGTTGTTGTACCTCGTGACCGTGCTGATCGTGCCGGAACCGCCGCTGCCCGAAGCCACGGACGTCCCCGGCGCGTCCCCGGCGCCGAACGAGCGGGGGGACGATCGGCGGCTTCGCATGCTCGGCTGGCTGCTCGTGTTGGGCGGCGTCTACCTGCTGCTCCGAAACCTGCGACTCTTCCTGCCCATCATCCAAGATCAGGTGTTCCCGGTGGTGCTGATTCTCGGGGGTCTGGTGCTCCTGCTGCTGCGTTCGGGTCCGCGGCGCGACTGAGCAAACGGAGCCGGTTGGGCTCGCGACCGCGACCGCTAGCGCGTGTGCAGGCGGAGCGGCAGGATGGGGTGCCCCAGGAAGCCGCGGCACCACATCAACCCGAGCGTGCGCACGACGGTGCCGCCGCGACTCACCGACACCGGCGGCGCGGGCTCGAGCGACCGGCATCCCTCTCGCAAGTCTACCTGGATCGGATACCGCCCGTCGGTGACGAAGAGGCCGTCTTGTCCGCGAAGCGCCTGCCACGCCGCCGACACGCCGTACTGGTCTTCACCGGTGATCGTGGTGGTCGTGTACCGGCCGTTCGTGTAGAGATCGAACTGCGCCATCACCTGGTAGCGATCGCTCGTGATAAAGTAGGGGCCGCGGGCGCCCCGGTCGCCGGCCGCGATGATCTCGCGGGTGGCCGCCGGCCACCCCACGTAGTCCACGGTGGGGTCCAAGCGCGGCGGCAGCAGGGCCGGGCCGAGCGCCGGGATCGCGTAGATCAGCGCGGTGACCAGCAGCGTGGAGGCGAGCGCGGCGACGGCGGTGCCCCGCCACGCCGCTCGCCGGGCCCGCCACGGCCGCTCCGTCCCGAGGCCCGCCAACGCGATCGTGGCGGTCACGTACCCGGGGGCCGCCCAGTGCCCCTTGGCCTCGCCGAACAGGCTGACTCCGAACATGGCGACGATGACCGGCACGCCCGCCGCGGCCAGAAACAGCCATGCGTCGTCTCCGGCGAGGCCGCGCCGTGCGGCCACCGCGAGCGCCCAGAGTAGCGCTGGGAGCATCAACGGTCCGAGGTACACGAGTTCCAACCCGACGAACGTCGGGAAGTTCCCGCGGCCCGACCAGCCCGGCCGGCCGACGTCGATCGCAAACGAGATCCAGTGGTGGGTGGCGTTCCACCACACGACCGGCGCGAAGACGGCGACCGCGAGCGCCAGGGCGCCGTACGGCTCCACACGCCGCCACCAGCGGCGATGCGCGGGGTAGAGGGCGAGCCACGCCCCGATGGAGAGCGGCAGGAACGCCGCCGTGTACTTGCTCTGCAGGGCGAGTCCCGTCCAGAGGCCGGCCGCCGCCCACGCCGCGCGCCCGGGCCGATGGACAGCCCGCCACGTCCAGAGCAGCGCGAGGACCCAGCACAGCCCGAGCGGCGCGTCGGGCGCGGCGAACAGCGCACCGCCGGCGAACACGGGGACAAGGTTGAACACGACCACCGCCCACACGGCCGCCTCCGGCCGGCCGAGCACGTCGCGCGCCAGGGCGTACACCGCGAGCGACGTGGCGAACGATAGCACCGCCGCGACGCCGTGCACGGCGAGCCCGGGGTTCGCGGTCAGGTGTCGTGTGGCCCAGATCAGTAGCGCGATCGCGGGCGGGTGATCGACGTAGCCGGGGGCGAGGTGCCGGGACCAGTCCCAGTAGTACGCTTCGTCGTCGCCGAGCGGGAGCGCGGCCGCGATCACCAGGCGGAGGGCGAGCAGCGCCAGGAGACCGACGAGCACGGGGCGGGGCAGGCGGGGCATCCGCTACGATGGTACCGGAACACGCCCGCGCCCGTCAACGTCGCGCGCTCTGTAGGAGCGCTCTACGCCCGCCCCGAATTCGACAGTCCGTGGCGACGAGCTCCGAGATCGCGGTGGCGATCGACGGCCCGATGGGATCTGGCAAGAGCACGGTGGCGCGCGAGGTGGCGCGGCGCCTCGGATTTCGATACGTGGATACAGGCGCGATGTACCGGGCGGTGGCGGTCGCGGCCCTCCGCCGGGGCGTCTCCGTGGACGACCCCGCGGCGCTCGCCGCCGTGGCGCGCGAGATCCGTCTCGGCGTCGAGGTCGGGCCCGACGGGAGCACCCGCGTCACCGTGGACGGCGAGGACGTCACCGACGATCTTCGCACCGTGGCCGTGAACCGGATCGTCGGGAAGGTCGCCGGTGTTCCCCCGGTGCGCGCCGTGCTCGGGGAGCTCCAGCGCGCGCTCGGCGCGGCCGGGGGGGTCGTGATGGATGGGCGCGACATCGGGTCGGTGATTCTGCCGGGCGCGCAGGTCAAAGTGTATCTCACCGCCTCGCTCGATGCCCGGGCGCGCCGCCGGCAGGCGGAACTGGCGGCGGCCGGAGAGACCGTCTCGACCGAAGATGTCCGCCGGATCGCGGACGAGGACGACCGGGCGGCGACGACGCGCACGGTGGGGCCGTTGCGGGTGGCGCCGGACGCTGTCGTGATCGACAGCACCGATCTGAACGTCGAGCAGGTCGTGGACCGCATCCTCGCGGCCGCGGAGCGCGCCCGTGGTCTATAGGCTGTCCAGGGCGATCATCCGCGTCGTGCTGCGGTGGTGGTTCCGGTTCCGCGTGGACGGGCGGGAGCACGAGCCCGCGACCGGTCCGCTGATCGTCGTCAGCAACCACCGCAGCGATCTCGACCCGCTCGTCGTCGGCTCGGCGCTGCGCCGCCGCGTCACGTTCATGGCGAAGCAGGAGTTGTTCCGGGTGCCGGTGCTGCGCTGGTGGATCGCCGCGTGCGGGGCGTTTCCCGTGCGCCGCGGGGCGGCCGATCGCCAGGCCCTGCGCACGGCGCTCAAGATTCTCGCCGACGGGGGCGTGCTGGTGATGTTCCCGGAGGGCACCCGCGCGATCGGCCGGGAGCTTCGCCCGCCCGAACCCGGCGCCGCGCTGCTCGCGCTCCGCTCGGGCGCGGCCCTGCTGCCGGTCGCCCTCACCGGGACGGACGAGGTGCTTCCCCGCGGGGCGCACCGGCTTCGACGC